>JAFYPA010000002.1 GCA_017560085.1 Clostridia bacterium | reverse complement strand
TTTAGTGGCGCGCTATAATGGCTTCCCACGAGGGGGAAGCTGTCAGCGAAGCTGACTGATGAGGGGTAGCAGGAATCGCAATAATCGCAATTTACACGATGATTAGAGGGTGAACAAACCTCACCGACAAATTCCAATTTACCATTTTGCCCTTTGCATTTTGCATTTCGCCGCACCGCGCCGATAACCCCAATTTCCAATAACAATACACAAAAATATAATTCACGGAGAAAAAACTATGACCGAACAAGAAATCCTCACCCTGCTCACAAAACAGCAGGAATACTACAAAACCGGCGAAACACTCGATGTAAGCTTCAGAATCCAAAGCCTCAAGAAGCTTTATAACACAGTAAAAAAATACGAAACCGAAATCTGCACAGCACTCACCGAGGACCTCGGCAAAAGCGCATTTGAGGGCTTTATGTGCGAGGCGGGTCTTGTGCTTTCCGAAATCGGATATATGATAAATCACACAAGAAAATACGCCCGCGAAAAGACGGTTTATACACCTGTCGCACAGTTCCCCTCAAGAAGCTATAAGAAGCCCTCTCCCTACGGTAATGTGCTTATTATGAGCCCGTGGAATTATCCCTTCCTTCTTACGCTCGATCCTCTTGCGGATGCTATCGCCGCGGGTAATACGGCTATCGTGAAGCCCAGTGCATACAGTCCCGCCACAAGTGCGATTATTGAGAAAATCATAAAGGAATGCTTCGATGAGAAGTATGTCGCCGTTGTTATGGGCGGCAGAGCGGAAAATGCGAGCCTTCTTTCGCAGAAGTTCGATATGGTATTCTTCACGGGAAGTCAGGCGGTCGGCAAGGAGGTGCTTCGCAAGACAGCGGAAAATCTTACTCCCTGCGTGCTTGAGCTTGGCGGAAAGAGTCCCTGCATTATCGAAAAGAGTGCTAATATTCCTCTTGCGGCGAAAAGAGTTGTATTCGGCAAGTACCTCAACTGCGGTCAGACCTGCGTTGCTCCCGACTATATCCTCTGCGATAACAGCATAAAGGACAGATTTATTGAGGAGGTTAAAAAGCAGATTAAGCTTCAGTTCGGTGAAAATCCTCTTGAAAATCCCACATACGGCAAAATCATAAACGAAAAGCATTTCGTCAGAATCGTTTCCCTCATAAACAAGGACAAGCTCGTTTCGGGCGGCACATATAACAAGGATACTCTCAAAATCGCTCCCACGGTTATGGATAACGTGACATTTGACGATGCGGTTATGCAGGAGGAAATCTTCGGACCGCTTATGCCGGTAATCGGCTACTCCGACTTTTCCGAGGTTGAGGAAATGATAAGCAAGAATCCCACTCCCCTCGCCCTTTATATTTTCTCCTCCGACAAAAATAAGATAAAGCAAATCACATCCCGAGTTTCCTTCGGAGGAGGATGCGTGAACGATACAATCATTCACCTTGCGACAACCGAAATGGGCTTCGGCGGTGTTGGTGCGAGCGGTATGGGAAGCTATCACGGCAAAATCGGCTTCGATGCGTTCTCCCACACAAAGAGCATTGTGGACAAAAAGACCTGGCTGGACCTTCCCATGCGTTATCAGCCCTATAAGAAGCTCTGGGGTAAGCTCCTTCACATTGTTTTAAGATAAGTAATGCACAAGACGGTAGCAGAAATGTTATCGTCTTTTCATTTGTCAAAAAAACCAAAAAGCAGACCCGAAATTAGGCGGTTTTAGGTATTGCATAATTCGGATTTTTATATTATAATAGATAAAATAGCAATTTATAAGTATCACGGAGGATACAAGAATGAAAAAAATCATCACTCTGCTTCTTATTCTTGCGGTTATAAGCTCTGCGGTGGCGCTCTGCACGACCGGCTCGACCGCACAGGAGGAACAGAAGCCGTACGAGGCAATCGCACAGTATTCCGATAAGGCTTCGGTGCTTATTTCCAAAACCGACTTCGAAAGGGCAAGCGCCTCGGGAATGATCAAGAGCTACCAGATTTTCGACGGTATGGCTTATACGCCCACGACTGTCCCCGAATCGGACAACATGGTGTTCACAAAGGCTGTGAAATACGCCTGCGTTACGCCTCCCGCATCGTGGATAAACACTGCAGTAAAAATCAATTTCGATACAGCCTCTTCGGCATACAAGTCAATGAAGGTGGGCGACACACTTCTTCTGAAGTTTACCGCAAGGGGCTTTGAGGGTGAATGCGACCTTTCCATAAGACTGTGGAATGCCGCAGACCAGAATTATAACCTTATAAATCAGGGTGCGAGAATGGCACTTACCGACAACTGGATGTCATATTATTTCCCTATGACAATAACCGACTCCACTCTTATCCCGAATCAGCTTATCTTCAAGATGAACAATAAAGCACAGGCAATGCTTTTCGCTGACTTAGAGCTTATAAGCTACGGCACGGCTGTTACAAAGGATCAGCTCGCCTCGGCGCTCAAGGGCGCGGGAGCATCGGAGGTTTACGATAAGACCTGCCCTTACTACACAAGCGAGCCCGAATACAAGGTTACCGACGACGGTGACGACGACAATGACGAAACGGAAGGAACAGAAAAAGCAATGATTACACCCGAAGGCTTTTTAAAGGATGCCGCAATAATCGGCAGTAACGGTACAATATCAAAATCAGCGGTTTCAAGTGCGGATGCGGAGAAATTCGGTCTTGGCTTTACCGATACTCTCAAGGTATCCTGCAACAAGTCCGCAAGCATTACAAGCTTCGGAGTTTCCTGCAATGTGGCTTCCGATGCGGTTGAAACAAAGAGCGGTGATGTTGTAAATCTCACCTTCTACGCAAGGGCAAAGAGTGCAAACACCACCGTTAAGGCATCCATCATCTCCAAGACAGGCACCGTTCTTACAAACGTAAAGGGCGAAAACGGTGACAAGACCGAATATACATACTACATCCCCACACAGTGGACAAAGATAGTTCTCCCCGTAACCGTTTCCGGTGAGGTTGGCGGAATCAAGCTCTATATGGGCAGCTCCGTTTCCGAGGTTGAATTCGGCGGAGTAAGCCTTGATGTTCTTGAAGAGGGCACGGATGCATTCGAGCTCCCTGCGGGCTATTTCCTCTGCGAGCCTTATACAAGACTTGTTCTCAACTACGAATATAATAACTATGTTGACTACGGTATGGTACAGAAGTGTAACGACATCAGAGTACACGAAAACTACATCTATGCAATCGGCGGCGGAAGCCTTTACATCATAAGTGCGGAAACGGAAAAGGTAGTCGGCTCCGTAGGCGGTATGGGCGAAACAAGACAGATTGCCATAAACGAGGACGCAACAACGGCGGTTATCACCTCCAGAGTTGACGGCGCGTTCGTTATCGCAATGGACGACAAGACAAAGCCGGAAATCGTCGGCAGATGCGACACGGTTGAATATGCTACGGGCGTTGCCGTTGGTAACAACTACTGCTACATCACAAACAGAATGCTCGGTACCGAGGTTATTGACATCTCCGACAGAACTCTCCCAAAGAATGTTGCAAACATCCGCACGGGTGAAGCACAGTCCTGCGAAATCGTAGGTACAATGCTGTTTGCGGGCTGCTGGGGTGAAAGACGAGTTGAGGTATGGGATGTTTCCCAGCCTACAAAGCCCGTTCTTCTCAACAAGAGCATTCCCGCTCACGGTAAGGGTGACGGTCTTTGCGTAATGGATAATTACCTCTTTATCGCAACGGGACATATGGAAACAAGCCAGGCGGGTAAGGGTCTTTACAATGTAGGCTACGGTCTGGGTAACGGTATGGATATTTACGACATTTCCGACATTCAGAATCCCGTATTCCTCTCAACTGTAAGAATAGACGACCACTTCTACACAAACGGTCAGGACTTCTGGACGGTTAAGGTTGCAAAGAAGGGCAACAAGACATACGCTTATATGGTAAACACCTTCAACGGCGTTTATGTTTACGATGTTACAGACCCCAAGGCGCCCATAAGAAAAGCGGCTATCGAGCTTGCGGTATACGCATCCAAGAATCAGACCAAGTACAACTCCCTTCTCAACGCATACGGACACAATCAGGACTCTAAGAAGAGCTACTTCCCCTACGACACATACGAAAGACACAATACTCCCGTTGGCGGTGTTGCGGTTGTTGACGGCAAGATGTTCATTGCGGGCGTAAACTTCGGTGTTGCGAAGATTAACACAAGCCATGTAGGCGACATCCTCTATGCACAGCACAGAGAAGCGGGCGACAAGGCTCCCGAGAGACCGAACAGCAACTTCTACGCTCTTGACTATACAGCTCTTGAAGATGCAGGCTTCAAGGAAATAAAGTACGCAGTTCCCGGCGGTCAGGTATATTCCGTTGACGAAAAGAACGGTCTCCTTTACACAGCCTGCGGTAATCAGGGTATAAAGATTCTCGATACAGACCTTAACATAGTAAAGGAATACCCCGTAAAGGGAACAACAATTGTCAGCGAAGCGGTTGTCTTCGGCAACAGACTTTACACAGCAGAGGGTCTCGGCGGTGTTGCAATTTACGAAATAAGCGAGGACGGTCTGGGACTTCGTGAAATTTCAAGATTTGCTACCGACAGAAGTAACAAGTTTATAAGAGTATCCCCCGACGGAAGATTCGTTGTTGCGGACTACGGCTCATCGGGCTCCAGACTTATCGACTTCTCCGACCTTTCCAATCCCAAGAAGTGGAACGGTGAGGGTGCTGTAAACAACGGTAACAACTCTCACAGCGGTCTTGTATACTTCAGACAGATTTCCACAGGTCTCGTAGGCGGCAGATACCTCTGTGCAAGTGCATACAACGCACAGACCTACTGGTACGACTTCGGTGAAAGTCCCGAAACGGACGAGCCCAGACTTATGTACACCGTAAGATACGGTAACTGCGGTATGAAGGGTACATTTGCCGCACTCGAAGGCAAGAACTACGGCTACGCAATCGGTGTCAGCGACGGCAAGTACTTCGTATTCGATCCCGCAGACGGTGACGATACAACCGATTACTCAAAGCTTACAATGCACTACTACACAGGCTCATCCTCTACCGTTGCGGGCAAGCCCACAATCTACGGCGACCTTATGCTTCTTGCGGACAGAATCAGCGGTAAGGTAAGCATCATTGATATTTCCGGCATTGACGTAAAGAACAATCAGTTTGATGCAAAGTATATCACGGGCTTCACCTTCACCGGTAACCCCGACCTTGCAAAGGTTATAGACAACAGACTTGTTCTCCCGCTCGGAAATCAGGGTATTCTTTCCGTATCTCTCGACGAGCTTTCCGACAACTACAGCACAAAGCTCAGCTTCAGAACCGCAAGAGAGGAAGGCACGGCACCCGACGCCGAAAAGCTCGGTAAGGCAACCCTTTACAACAAGGCGGGCGACGAGGTTGCGATATTCTTTGAAAAGGCAACCGACTCCAACACTCTCGAATATACGGCATATGTTCCCAAGGGTGAATATGAGCTTGTATACGAAAAGAAGGGCTATGTTACATACAGAGAAGCGGTAAGCGTTGAGGGCACAACAGAGCTCGACGAAATCACGCTCACCCCCGGAAACGTTACGGGCAACGACTCCGTTGTAAGCATAAACGACATTATAAAGGTGCTTCAGGGCTTCTCCGCTACGGACAACGAAACAAAGCTCCTTGCGGACATAAACGAGGACGGAAACGTGAATGTTGTTGACCTTATGTTTGTTATCAGAGGTATGAAGGTTTCGGCATAAAAGCAATTCAATAAAGCAAAAAGCATCGAAGAGGTCTTCGGTGCTTTTATTTTCCCAAAAAGCCTTAAAGCTATTGACGAAACAAAAAAGATGTTGTATAATCAAATTGGAAAATAATACAGACAGACTATTTGCAAAGGAGATACAAAATGTCATTTACCGACGAAACCGCAAAAAAGGTCAGAGAAGAATTCGACAGAAAGCGCAAGGCTGCCCATGACGATGCGGACGCAAGACGCGCGATTCTTTACTCAAGAATTCCAATGATTGAGACAATAGACAAAAAGCTTGCAAACACAGGTCTTGAGGTTTACAAAAGCGCAGTCAACGGCGAAAACATAGACGAAAAAATCGCCCAGATGAAGCGCACCACCACAGAGCTTAAGAAAATGCGTGCGGAAATCATGCGTGAAAACGGCTTTGACGAAAAATTCACCGACGTAATATACGAATGTGCAAAATGCTCCGACACGGGCTACGACGGAATGCACAACTGCGAATGCTTCAGAAGAGCAATGATAAAGGAAGCATACCTTTCCTCGGGTCTCGGCGGAATGCTTGAGGAGCAGAGCTTTGAAAGCTTCTCCCTCTCCTACTACAGCGATGTCAAGGATTCAAGCGGTTATTCCGAGCGCGAGAGAATGAGCAACATCCTTGAATCCGCAAAGCTTTATGCGGAAAGATTCGGAAACGAGTCTGCGGGCGAGTGCAAGAATCTCATCTTCTTCGGCGGTACCGGTCTCGGGAAAACACATCTTTCCACATCTATTGCAAAAAAGGTAATCGAAAAGGGTATGAGCGTTGTATACGATACGGCTTCAAATATCCTCTCCGCCTTTGAAGCGGACAAATTCTCCCGCAACAAATCCGAAAGCCTTGCGGACAAATACCTTGAATGCGACCTTCTTATAATAGACGACCTCGGAGCGGAATTCAAAAGCCAGCTCACGGAGGCATCCATATATAACCTTCTCAACGCCAGAATCTGTGCGGGCAAGGCTATGATAATCAGCACAAATCTCGACGACGGCAAGGCTCTTATGAAGGCTTACAACGAAAGAATCACCTCAAGACTTCTCGGTGAATTCCGTGCCTTCAGCTTTGTGGGAAGCGACATCCGTTTCCAGAAGAGACTCCGTGCAAAGAATTCAAAATAACGCCACGAAAGGATAAATACTATGAACAAGATATGGCTCAAGGGCAAAAAGGACGACTTTAATGTCAGCGCAATCTTCGCAGGCAAATTCGATATCAAGGCGGGAAGCGTGCTTCGTGTATGTGCAAAGCAGATTTACAATGTATATATTGACGGCGAATTTGTCGGCAACGGTCCTTCAAGATGTGCACACAAGAGAAATAAAATCGATACCTTCTCTCTCGCACACCTTACGGGAAAGAGCGCCGTAATCACCGTCGAGGTTGAAAGCTACAATGTGGAATGCTTTGAATTTTCAAAGGATGCTCCCTATTTCGGTGCGGAAATCATCTCCGGTGACGATGTTATTTACACCACGGAGGACTTCACCGCATACGCACCCGACGACAAGCTTCAGAAGGTTGCAAGATACAGCTATCAGAGAGCCTTCTCCGAATACTATGTTATTGACAAGGACGTAAGAAACGCATTCAGAGGCGGTGACTTCTCCGTATTTCCCACAGCGGAAACAGAATCTGCGGGCGAAGGTGAAATCATCACGGAAAGAACCGTAAAATATCCTACCTACAAGGCTGCAAACGGCGTAAAGCTTGAGGAAGGTACTCTCGACTACGACGAAGCCTCTCCCCTTTTCAACGACAGATTCATCAGCGGAACAACCTCCACAAACGGCAAGGGCTATTCCATGGAGGACTGGGACAGAAATCCGATTGAATTCACTTCAAGAATGATATACAAAAAGGACAACAGCGGTAAGCACGGCAAGTATTCCTTCCACGATTTCGGTGCGGAATACACGGGCTTTACAAAGCTTACTCTGGATGTTCTGAGCGACAAGGCAACCGTTTACTTCGTATTTGACGAAATCCTTACGGAGGGCGGTGCGACGGTTGAAAAGAACTCGGCATTTACCATTCTCAACTTCGATATGGCGGTATATCAGAAGAGTGTCGGAAGCATTGTTTTCCCCTTCAGAATGAGAACCACCAATATCGTTTCATATGAGCTGGGCAAGGGACATTACGTTCTTCAGTCCGCAGAGCCTTACTCCATGAGATACGGTGCGTTTATTGTCCGTGAGGGTGATGTAAATCTTGAAAAGGCAGAGCTTATAAAGTTTGAAAATCCCGAGTCAAATCTTCTCATCTTCGGCTGTGAGGATAAGGACTACGAAAAGATTATAGATGCCGCAAAGTCCACCTTTGCACAGAATGCAACCGACATCTTTATGGACTGTCCCTCAAGAGAAAGAGGCGGATGGCTTTGCGACTCCTACTTCACCTCTATGACAGAAAAGCTCGTTACGGGCAAGAACACGGTAGAGGCACACTTCCTTGAAAACTACAGCCACGCGCCCTACTTCAGCTACTTTGAGGACGGCGTAATTCCTATGGTTTACCCCGGTGACTACAGCAGTGAAAGATATATCCCCAACTGGATGATGTGGTATATCCTCGAGCTTGAAAGCGCAATTGAGCGCAACGGCGAGGACTTCATCACGCCCGAAACAAAGGTAAAGGTAGAAAACCTTGTAAAATACTTTGAAAGATACGAAAACTCCGACGGACTTCTTGAGAAGCTTCCCAGCTGGGTATTCGTTGAGTGGAGTAAGGCAAACGAATACGTTCAGGACGTAAACTATCCCTCCAATATGTGCTACTGCGGTGTACTCAAGGCAGTATCGAAAATTCTCGGCGGTCGTCCCGAGCTTCTCGCCAAGGCGGAAAAAATCCGCAAGTACATAAGAGAAAATGCAAGACTCGGCAATCTTTTCATTGACAACGCGGTATACACCGACGGAAAGCTTGTAAATACAGACCACACAACGGAAACCTGCCAGTACTATGCATTCTACTTCGGCATTGCAACACCCGAAGAGGACAAGGAGCTTTTCGACTTTATCGTAAACGAGCTGGGTGCGGGCAGAGACGATACAAGGGTACATCCCAACATTCCCAAGTCCAACGCCTTCATAGGCAACTATCTGCGTCTTGACTTCCTTGCGAGAAACGGCTTTGCTCATATCGTAGCACAGCAGTGCAAGGGCTACTTCCTCTATATGGCGGAAAAGACAGGCACTCTCTGGGAGCACGATGCAACAAGCGCAAGCTGTAACCACGGCTTTGCATCCTATGCGGCAAACATCCTCATTATGGGTCTTTGCGGTATAAGACTTGTAGAAAACAAGAAGATTTACACCGTCCCCACGGAATTCTCCGCAGACTGTCAGATAGGCTTCCCCTCAAAGGACGGCTATGTTATAGTCAAGGTTTCGGACGGCGTGAGAGAAATTATTGCACCGGATGGATTTGAAATAATTTAAAATGCAAAGTGCAAAATGCAAAATTGATTGAAGGGGGCTTTATTATGAAAAAGGTGTTCAGTATTTTGACAAATGTGCTTCCGCTTTTTGTGTGGATGCTGATTTTTTACTTAAAATTCAATGATATTGCACCGATGCAAACAAAAGAAATCGCCGTGTTGTTGATATTTCCGATTCTTTTTTCGGTATTCAACTACAACGAATCAATAACAAAAAAAGAGTTCATCCTCCGCAATTGTCTCTTTGCCCTTTCACACATAGCAGGCATCCTCGCAGACGGCATTCTGTGGTACAAATTAGTCTCAAGCGACTCCGGAACAGCCTACCTCACCGCTGTCCTCTCCCATGAATCGTTAATCTACATATTTGTCATCACTTTAATTATGTACTTCATAAAAAGGCATAAGGAAAAGAAAGCGAAATAGTCATATGCCATTCGCAAATTCGGAAATTCATAAAATATATTTTCTAAAATAGCCCGTTACCTTACCTTTTTGCGATGGTTGGGTTATACAATAAATTCACCTATAAATCAACATATACAAGGATTTGTGCACCCTCTAACCGTTGTACAAATTTCATTCGTTGCGATTCCTATTGCCCTCATCAGTCACCTGCGGTGACAGCTTCTCCCTAAAGCAAGACCGTAAATGGTCTTTGAAGCCAAGATAACATCCCGACAAACCCAAATTCCCACAGCACCAATTTTCAATAAATAAAAATTTTTCTCCGAAAAATTTTCACCTCGATTATGCATTATGCATTATGCATTATGCATTCTCATAAATTTTCTGACAGGAGCTGATACCTATGCTAACTCTCGGCTGTTCCCTCCACGATATCCTCGGCACATCCTACGCCGAAAACATGAAACACGCCGCAAACGCAGGCTTCAAAAGCGTCTTTGCCCTCTGGAACGACGATATGGACACGGAAGCCTATATGAACAACGCCGCAAAATGCGGTCTTACGGTGGAATCCTTCCACGCACCCTTTGTAAACTACAGTAAAATCTGGGAGGAGGACGACGAAGGCGACAGAGCTACCGAAATTATCAAGCATTGCATAAGAGTGGCGGCTGAATACAAGGTGCCTTACGTTGTTTCCCACGTTATAAGCACACTCGATGCACCGCTTACGTCAAATCTCGGTCTTTGCAGATTCGGGAAAATCGTTATTGAGGCGGAAAAGTACGGCGTTACTCTCTGCTTTGAAAACACCGAGTATATAAGACATCTCGCTCTTGTTTTCAGCACCTTCGCTTCACCGAAATTCTGCTATGATGTCGGTCACGAGCATTGCTTTACACCCGGTATCCGCACAATGGGTATGTTCGGTGAAAGACTCGGATTCCTTCATCTGCACGACAATCTCGGTATGAACAAGTCCTACCGTGCGAGCCACGACGATGACCTTCACAGAATTCCCTTTGAGGGCGATATCGACTGGACAAAAACTCTTACCGAAATCAAAAAGAGCGGCTTTGACGGCACACTTATGCTTGAAACAGACCCCGGTCACGACCTCGGCTTCTACGGTAGCATCACCGCAGAAGAATACTATGCAAAATCATTTGCGGGCGCAAAGAAGCTCGCAGAGCTTTACGAAACACTTTAAGGAGGCGGAATTATGAAAAACTTACTCGGCGCTTGCCCCATTGACGAAAAGCTCATTCCCCTCTACGACTGTCTGAGGCTCATAAAGAAAACAGGCTTTGAAACCACAATGTTCGACTGGCACACTCCGGACGAAGCAAAGGAAACGGTGGAGTTCTGCAAAAAAATCGGACTTGAGGTTGACAACTTCCACGCTCCCTTCGGCGGACTCAACGTTATGTGGTACGAGGGTGAAGCGGGAGAGAATTACACAAAGAGAATAGAAGAATACGTTACCACAGCGGGAAAGCTTGATATTCCGATAGTGGTGGTACACTGCACAGCAGGCGGAATTCCCGAGGAGCCCCACGGCTCGCCCATCGGCATCGAGAGATTCGCAAGAATCATTGCTCTGGGCAAAAAGTGCGGTGTAAAAATCGCATTTGAAAACCTTGAGTATCCCGAAATGCTGGGTCTTATTATGGATGTATTCAAGAACGAGGACATCGGCTTCTGCTATGATACGGGACACGAGGCACTCTGCACACCCGGTATGAGATTCATCCCCCTCTACGGAGACAGACTCTGCTGCACCCACATTCACGACAACTACGGAGCAAGCTACTCCAAGGTGCCGATAGTCCACGGCGACTGCCATATGCTCCCCTTCGACGGATGTCTTGACTTCGGACGCATAATGTCCGACATCAGAAGCACGGGCTACACAGGTGCACTCACTCTTGAGTCGGGCATAAGACAGAGCCTCGGCTACCACTACGACCTTTCTCCCGAAGCATACTTCAAGAGAGGCTTTGACGCTCTTGTAAAGCTTTCGGAAATGTAACAATTCACCCCCTCAAAGGTCTCCGCTTTTGAGGGGTTTTATATTCATCCAAACCGAAAAAACCAAAGGTTTTCTTCATCATTTTTCATTTTGCACTTTGCATTTTGCATTCAAAAAACCGTCCCCATCTGAAGATGAGGACGGTTTTTTTATCCAATCGTCTTATCAATCACATCATAAATATCATCAACAGAAGCATCCGAAGAAGCCGAGCCGAAAAGCTTTGAAGGATTCGGCTCTGCCGTGTTGTCCGTGTTTGGCTCTGCCGCTTCCGTACTCACATTTTCGGGGACGGGAGCGGGTTCCACAGGCTTTTCCGCTACTTCAACGGGAGCGGGATTGGGGACAGGATTCTGTACGGGAGCATTCTGCACGGGAGGTGCGGGATAGCCGTACTGCATGGGATATCCGTAAGGGTAATATGCGGGATTGGGATAAACGGGGACTCCCTGAGGATTCTGAGGATTCTGTGAATCCCGGTTCAGCAAATCCTTAAGCACGGCACGCACGCCGTCAAGTCCCTTTACAATCTTGTCCGTGTTCTGAATGAGCTGACCGAGTCCGTAGGGAATAAACGCAAGAAGCCAGGAAGCAAAGCTTCCGAGAATCATCACCACAAGACCCGCAACAATTCCGAGCGGTCCCTGAAAGCCGCCCGCAAGCGCAAGCACCGCACCGTCAAGACCGACCCTTGACAGAAGTCCCGTGATGTTATCTCCGAAAACGGAAAAGGCAATAATAGCCGCACCGCACACAATGCAGGAGATAATTGAAAGAATAGTAACCGAAATAACAAAAACCTTGATTTTACCGCCTATGTTTTCAAACATAACTGACCTCCGTATTTTTTAAAAATTAAATCCTCGGGTGTGCACTCTCAGGCGAAAATATCACGGATTCGCCTTGAGACCACAACAATACCCGCAAGACATATAAATATCACAACCACAAGCACCGCAGAGCCCTCCGAGCCGTTATCCGAGGCGCGGTTATCTGCGGAAAATGAAGTGCTTACATTCAATGTAAAATCCTTCTGCATAAGCAGTGCGTTATCCTCCGTGTACGCCGAAACACTGACAGCTGCGGTTTTGCCCGCAAGGGAGGAAAAATCCACCGTTGCTTCATAGGGGAAGGTGTCCGACAGTGCAATCTGCCGTCCGTCAAGCTTGTATATAACATAGCCCGCACTCGTCTTGCCCGAAATATCACAGCAGAGCCGTATTTCGGAGGGCGGTACGCTTGCCCCCGTACAAAGCTCAAAGCCGTAGGGAATGCCCGATGTATCGGCACCCACGCTCTCAAGATACGCCGAGGCGGAAACACCCGTGCGAACTGCGTTTACATATTCCTTGTCCCCGAGCCTTTCCTCGTCAAGGTCTAAAAACAACGCTTTGACAAGCGGATATTTTGCGGGGAGATTTGTCAGAAGCTCAAAAAAGTTCTTCGAGCCGTATTCCGTGTCACCAAATCCGAGTGAGAGCACAATCGGCTTCTTGTATCCGAAAAGAGCCGCCGCCCCTGAAATCACGCTGTCGCTTTCCGTGATATCCCCTATGCTTACGCCGATGTAATCGACATAGCTGTCACCGGGATAAAGCTCTCCGAGGTTGTCCGCACATTTGCAGGACTGCCACAGAATCGCAACGGACGGTGCGCTCGCACGGAAAATATCCGAGACCCTTCTGAAGTGTTCTGTAAAATCCGAGCGGTCGACAGAGCCGTCGCATTCATTGTGTCCGTCAACGTAGGAAAAAAGTATTCTCGCACCCGATTCCTCAAGAAGCCCGGCAACTGATTTTATTTTCTCCGTGTCGGTATTCCGATAATCTTCATCCGAAAGAATAAGCCTTACAAGCTTACCGCTCCGTGCGGCATAGCTCAGAATTTCCTCAAGTTCTTCGTATGTGTCACCGAGCGAAGCAGCATATGTGAACGCCGCCGTCTGTTTTCCCGAGATTTCCGAGAGCATATCTCCGTCCGAAGCATCCGCAGATGTACCCGAGCTTCCGAGATACAGTCCGTTTTTCGGCTCGTATTTCGCTCCGAAATACAGGGAGCCTCTGTAAAGCTCGTCATAGGAAAAGCCGTAAACTCCGATATCCGAGGCTCCGTCCTCACTCCGTGTAATAAGAACACCGCTTCCGCCAACGCTCACCGAGGCATCGAAAAGCGGGAAGATATCCGCAGAAACATAAAGCGGTCCTCCGCGCCACACAAGGCCGTAGGGAGCGGAAACAAAGGTGCCGTTCCTGCAAAAGCGACTCTCGGCTGTATTACAGCTGACGCTGACATTACCCCTTCTGACAACCACCGTTCCTCTGGGGTTATCCTGATAAATTCCGTCGTGTCCGAAGGCATCGAGTGTGGGATAAAGCGGAACAAGCACGCTTCCGTTTTCCGTGAAGGGATAGCCCGTATCATCGTTATAGGCAACCCTTTCGCCGTCGATATAAACATCAAGAGCAAGGGCTCTTGCGAGAAGCAGAACGGAAACCACCGAAAAGGCAGTAATCCACCGCAGAAGTGCTCTCATTCCTTAACGACGTCCTTCCATTGCATACGGGAAGCGGATTTGGGGTCAATGCCCTTGATTCTGAAGAGCTCACGAAGGTTTACAAACTCGTAGCCCTCCTCCTTGAGCTTCGGAATAATATAGCGAAGAGTCGCCGCCGTGAGATAGTTCCCCGAGCAGTCGTGCATAAGTATAATATGTCCGTCACAGACAACGCTGAGAATACCCTTGATTCTCTCGTCGATATTGCTTGTAACATCACCGAGACGGGAATTCCACTCGGCAGTACCCGCAGAGCCGCCTGCAAAGGGAAGCGGAATAACATCGTAAAGTCTGCCCTTATCGTTAAGTCCGGGGGCTCTGAAGAACTGAGGATATTCGCCTACGGCATCGTATACGATTTCCTGCGTTTTATTGAACTCCTCAAGAAGCTCCTCGTCCGACATTTCGATAAGCTTTCCGTGGGTGTAGGAATGATTTTCGATGGTACATCCCTGCGCTACGGCTTTTCGCATGGTTTCCTTCTGGTCGTCGGTTTTTATTCTGTCACCGATTACGAAAAAGGATGCGGTGCAGTTGTAGAACTTCAGAATATCAAGGATGAATTTAGTGGTATCGCTCGGGCCGTCGTCGAAGGTGAGAGCGCAGTATTTTTTGTCTGACATGGTAGGATTCCTTTCTTGGATGGGAAGATTTAGTTATAAAATTGTTGTTTATCAAAAGAGTTGAAATGCACAATGCACAATGCACA
>JAFYPA010000039.1 GCA_017560085.1 Clostridia bacterium | reverse complement strand
TCGTAAAAGCCCGCTTTTTCGGCGGCATCAGCAACACTGCAGCCCTGAAGAAGATACTTCCCCGCAAGAGCGACCTTCTTTTTTCTGATGTAGCTTGCGATTCCCATACCGTAAATACTGTCCGAAATAGCATAAAGACGGTTTTTGGAGATTCCGAACCTTGTACACAGCTCGGAGACGGATAAATCCTCGCATATGTTGTTGTTTATGTAGTTGTCAAGATGGAAAATAAGCTCGCCCTCGTCCACCTTTACAAGCTCGGAAACACACAGATAGCAGGCACAGCTCTCCATTATCTTTGCCGCCGCACTTATCTGGGTGTCGCTCTTTGATACAAGTGAGGTGAAAAGCCTCTCCGCCTCCGTGCTGTCACCGTCCGTGTATGTGCCGACGTATTCTGTAATTTTGTCTTTGCGAAGCTTTCTGTCGTTCTTTTCAACTATCTGACCGAACATTATGTAGCCGATTACGATATCGTTCATTTTAAGAGGGGAGACCGCCTCGATAAGTCCCGCGTGGCACTTGTAAATCTCAAAGGAATTCTGCTCTCTCGTGCACCTTGTGAACGCCTCAAGGTCGCTTCCCGCACAGAGACATCTGCCCTTTTCGCTCTCCTTGATTTTACGGCAGAACTCACAGTCGTCCTCGGGAAATGCCGCAACCCGGTTGAAGTCGCTGTCAAAGATTACAAGCCTTATTTTGGTCAGCGTGTAAAAGTCACGCATAAGCTCGATGAGCTTTTCTTTTTCAAAAAGGAATTTCATATTTTCTCCATATAACAAGCAATGCGGAATTTATGATTTTATTGTAGCACAAGGAGTGTAAAAAGTCAATGCCGGGGCGTTTTTTTGCACTCTTTGGTGTAAATATTACCGCTATGACGGTCAGCCTTGCATTTTTCGGATAATTATTTAGTATAATATGTAAACATTTAAATCCCCTCTTGAAAAAGTTAATTGTCTGTGATATAATAATATGAATTTATATGCATAGAATTTTATGCTGAAAGGAAAAGCAAATGGCAGAAACAAAAATCAAGGTCGGCTTCGTGTCGCTGGGCTGTGAAAAGAACAGAGTCGACACCGAGGTTATGCTTAAAAAGCTTATAGATGCGGGAATGGAAATCGTCCCCGAGGATATCGATGCGGACGTTATCGTCATCAACACCTGCGGCTTTATTGAAAACGCCAAAAAGGAAGCCATCGAGAACATTCTCGACGTTGCGTGGCTCCGTGAAAACAGAGGACTTCGAGGCATTGTCGTTACGGGCTGTCTTGCACAGAGATACGGCGAGGAGCTTTTCACAGAGCTTCCCGAAATCGACTCCCTTATCGGTGTCGGCGACCTCGGAAGCATTGTCGAGGCGGTAAAGAGCGCATACGAAAAAGGCGGTAAGGGCGAGGACAGAGAGAGTAAGTATTGCTGTATCACAAGGGCTGAAAATCAGGTTCTCGGTGAGGACAGAGTAATAACCACTCCCGAATACTCCGCATACATCAAAATCTCCGAGGGCTGTGACAATAAGTGTACATACTGCGCAATCCCCATGATAAGAGGAAGATTCCGCTCCAGAACAATGGAGGATATAGTAAGAGAAGCAAAAGAGCTTGCGGATATGGGCGCAACCGAGCTTATCATAATCTCGCAGGATACCACAAGATACGGTCTTGACCTCTACGGAGAATTAAAGCTTCCCGAGCTCCTCCGTGAGCTTTGCAAAATCGAAAAGCTCCGCTGGATAAGACTTCTCTACTGCTATCCCGAGGAAACAACCGACGAGCTTATCGACGTTATCGCCTCCGAGGAAAAGATAGTAAAGTACATCGATATGCCCATCCAGCACATCTCGGATAAGATTCTGAAGCTTATGAACAGACGCGGAGACAGCGCACTCATAAAGGACAGAATAAAGGCTCTTCGTGAAAGAGTTCCGGGCGTAATCATAAGAACAACCGTAATCGTAGGCTTCCCCGGTGAAAAGGGCGAGGACTTTGCAACACTTGCGGAATTCCTCAAGGAAACCAAGTTCGACAGACTCGGCGTATTCACCTACTCCGAGGAGGAGGGAACACCTGCGGCAAATCTTCCCGATAAGGTATCGGAAAAGCAGATGCAAAGACGCTGTGACAGCCTTATGGAAAACCAGATGGCAATCCACGAAAAGCTCAACCAAAGAATGATAGGACAAACGCTCGAGGTACTCTGTGAGGGCTTCGACCCCGTTTCCGAAACATACTACGGCAGAAGCAAATTCGACGCCCCCGACATTGACGGCAAGGTCTACTTTGAAAAGACAAGAAATGTCCTTGAGGGCGAATACGTAAACATAAAAATCCGTGAGGTAGTGGAATACGACCTTATCGGTGACCTTATTTAAGGAGGACAAAATGAAAACCAAAATGAACTTACCCAACAAATTAACTATTCTCCGAGTAATCATGGTGCCCTTTTTCCTTGCGGCAATGATGATACCCGACAGTCTTGTGGCAGAGCCGATAACAAGAGTGGTTGCGGCGGTAATCTTCGCACTCACGGCACTTACAGACTTTATTGACGGCAAGATTGCAAGAAAGTACAACCTCGTTACAAACTTCGGAAAATTCATGGACCCGCTCGCCGACAAGTTTATGGTAATAGCGGCTCTTATGGGTGCAACCGCAAGATATACATACCTTACAAAAGTATTCGTATGGATAACTCTTATAGTAGTTTTCCGTGAGCTTGCAATCACATCCCTCAGACTTATTGCGGCAAACAGCGCAGGCAAGGTAATTGCGGCGGCGTGGGCAGGAAAAATCAAGACTTTTTCACAGTGCATCTGCATTCTTGCAATTTTCCTCGAGCCCCTCATTCCGCTTGCAATATTCAATGAATACCACATTATAACATGGGCGTCCGCGGCGGTAATGACATTCTTTACGATTTATTCCGGAATACAGTATTTTGTGGCGTATAAGGAGTTTTTGTCGCAGGAGTGAAAATTAGAATGCACAATTCACAATTCACAATGCACAATTAATGTGGATTTCCTGCGGAAATCTTCGAATTGATTGAAAATAAAACGTAATTTTGTTTAATAAATTCAAGATAAAACTATTTCAAACAAACTATTTCAAATAAATCATTTCAAATAAAATGAAGATTGCGAAGCAATCAACATCGATTGTGCATTGTGCATTGTGCATTGTG
>JAFYPA010000038.1 GCA_017560085.1 Clostridia bacterium | reverse complement strand
GCGGTTGGCAGACTTTTCGATGAGCCTATAGGCTCAGCCCAGGGCATGCCCCAAGGGGGCTTGTGCAAGCCACCGGCACGGCCGGTGGTTATGACTTATCCGTTAATCATAGAAAGGAGCTCATCGTAAGGAATAACAGGTACACCGAGCTTTGCCGCCTTGTCAAGCTTGCTTCCGCCATCCGCACCCGCAAGAAGATAGGAGGTCTTTTTTGAAACGGAGGACGAAACCTTACCGCCGTAGGAGGCAATAAGCTCGGAAGCCTCGTCTCTTGTAACACCGGGAAGCGTACCGGTAATAACAAAGGTAAGTCCCTCAAGAGAGCTTCCGTTTATAACCTTCGTGCTTTCCGTTACAACTCCCGCCTTTTTTATCTGTTCTATATTTTTGATGTTGTCGGGATTTGAGAAATACTCAACAATGCTCTGCGCACAAACAGCACCCAGATCCTCAACCTCGCAAAGCTCTTCCTCTGTTGCATTTATAAGCTTGTCAATATCACCGAAGTAAGACGCAAGCACCTCGCCCGTTGTCTTTCCGATGTGTCTTATACCCAGAGCGAATATAAGCCTTGCAAGACCTGCCTTCTTGGATTCTTCTATAGCCGAAAGCAGATTGTCACAAGATTTTTCACCCATTCGTTCAAGCTCGAGAAGCTGCTGCTTTGTGATATAGTAAATATCCGCCGCGCAGGAAATAATGCCCTCATCCACGAGCTGAATAATCTGCGCTTCACCGCATCCGTCAATGTTCATAGCATCACGGGAAGCAAAATGAATAAGCCTTCTTGTAAGCTGAGCAGGACAGGAGACATCCGTGCATCTGTAAGCCGCCTCACCCTCCTTACGGGTGATTTTTGAGCCACATGCAGGGCAAAGCTCGGGCATCGTGAATTCAATCTCCGAGCCGTCTCTCTTTTCGGGAACGGAACGAAGAATTTCGGGAATAATGTCTCCCGCCTTTCTCACAATAACAGTGTCGCCGATCATAACGCCCTTTTCCTTTATGAAATCCGCGTTGTGAAGCGTAGCCTTTGATACGTTTGTACCCGCAAGCCTTACCGTTTCAAGCACCGCATAAGGAGTAAGCACTCCGGTTCTTCCCACGTTTATCTCAATGGATAAAAGCTTTGTTTCCTTTTCCTCGGGAGGATACTTGTAAGCCGCCGCCCACTTGGGAGCATTGGAGGTCTCGCCGAGAGCCCTTCTCGAAGCAAAGCTGTCAACCTTGATAACCGCACCGTCAATGTCAAAGGAAAGCTTTTCACGGTTTTCGTTGAAGCTCTCAACCTCGGAAATGATTTTTTCGTCATCCGTAAAGGTGTTGACCGACGGAGAAACCTTAAAGCCCTGCTCCTTTAAATACATAAGACTTTCTCTGTGCGAATTAAGCTCGGGAATTCCCTCACCGTACTGAATGTTGAATATAAACACCGAAAGCTCTCTTGAAGCGGTAATCTTTGCATCAAGCTGACGAAGCGAGCCTGCCGCCGCATTTCTGGGATTTGCAAGAAGCGGCTGACCGAGAAGCTCTCTTTCGTCGTTAAGCCTCATAAAAACATCCTTCGGCATATAAACCTCACCTCTGACACAGAGCGAGGGCACGGGATTCTTGAGCTTCTTCGGAATATCCTTGATTGTCATAAGATTTTCCGTAATGTTTTCACCGACCTGACCGTCACCGCGGGTAGAGCCTCTGACAAAAACTCCGTTCTCATACTCAAGGGAAACGGAAAGACCGTCTATTTTATATTCGATTGCAAACTCGGTTTCGTTCTTTTCGTCACCGAGAGCCTTTCTTGTCTTGGAAAGAAACTCGCGAAGCTCGTCATAGGAAAAAACATCGTTAAGGCTCTGAAGTGCGACCTTGTGCGGAATCTTCTCAAACTTTTCGCCCGCCTTACCGCCGACTGTTTTTGTTGGGGAGTCGGGAGAATCAAATTCGGGGAATTCCTTCTCGAGATTTTCAAGCTCACGCATAAGAGCATCAAACTCAAAGTCGGATATTTCGGGAGCATCGTCGTTGTAGTATTTGTTTCTGTGGTATACAATAACCTCACGAAGCTCTTTTATTCTGTTTTCTGCCTGAAGCTTATCCATTTTATCTGATTCCTTTCGGGAATATTATCTTATAACTAATATTACCATAAAATAATTAAAATTTCAACATCCCGATAAAATATATTGATATTTTAATATTTTTAATGTATAATGATGTAAAAATGATTTTTGTCGGAGTCATACTATGGAATTTATAAATTACGTTAATATAAAGCAGGGAACCGCATCCGTTATGAGATTTTCAAACGGCAACACGCTTCCCCTTGTACAGCATCCCTTCGGCTTTGCTTCCTTTGTACCGCAGACCGACTCAACAAGAGGCACCTGGTTTTACCATCCGTGTGACAGAAGCTTTGAGGGTATCCGTCTTACAAGACAGCCGTCCCCGTGGATAGGCGAGCAGGGTGCAATAACAATAATGCCTCAGCTCGGAAACCCCGAGGTAAATCCCGACAGACGCTGGTCGGGCTTCCGCCCCGAGGACACAGTGCTTATGCCGCACTACATGAAATATAACCCGCTCCGCTCCCGTGCCTCAATCGAGCTGACACCCACAAACAGCGGTGCGTGTATCAGAGTAATAACCAATGACGATACACTCCCGAGCTTCATATCCGTGCTTCCCGCAGGAACACCCTGCTATTTTGAAGTGAGCGATAACACCGTCAAGGGATATACCGAGTGTAAAGGCACCGACGGAAAAGCAAAGGTATATTTCATATTTGAATTCAAAAACGGAGACATCTCCGAAATAATAAGCGACAACAACGGAGTAAAATCCTCCGAAAAATCCTGGTACGGCAATAGTGCCGCGGTACATATCCGACTTGCAAATAAATGCACCGAAATAAGACTTTCAACCTCTCTCATAAGCCTTGAGCAGGCAATGCTCAATATGCAAAGAGAGCATACCTGTTCAGACTTCGACAGCCTCAAGGCACAAAACGAGGCTCTCTGGGAGGAGTACCTTTCAAGAATAACCATTAAGACGGAAAACGAAGAAATCAGAAAAGCCTTCTATTCCTGCCTCTACCGTGCATTACTCTATCCCCATAAAGCCTACGAGCTTGACAAGGACGGAAATCCCATACACTATTCGTTCTCACAGAATACCGTAGCAAAAGGCTACCGCTACACCGATAACGGCTTCTGGGATACCTACAGAACGGTTTATTCTATGCTTCCCCTCATAGCAAATGACGAATACGAAAAAATGATAGAGGGCTTTGTAAACGACTACAGAGACGACGGCTGGCTTCCTTGCTGGACGGCTACAACCGCAAAAAAATGTATGCCCTCCACAATGATAGATACAGTCCTTGCAGATGCCGCAAAAAGAGGCACACTCAAGGGCGAGGCTCTCGAAACGGCATTTGAAGGAATGCTAAAGCACGCAAACAAAAAATGCGACATAGGCGTTTGCGGAAGAGACGGCTGTGAGGAATATACAAAGCTCGGATATGTCCCCAACAGCTTTGTTGAAAGCGTAAACCTCACACTTGATGCCGCATATGGTGACTGGTGCATCTCGGAAATAGCAAAAATACTCGGCAAAAACGACATCGCCGAGGAATACGCCATCCGCTCCAAAAACTACAAAAATCTCTTCGATCCCGAAACAGGCTTTATGCGAAGCCGTGACGAAAATGGAAATATGCGAGAGGACTTCTCGCCCGAATCCTGGGGCAGAGACTATACCGAAGCCTCCGCATGGCAGACAAGCTTCGCCGTACAGCACGACCTTGACGGACTCGCACTTCTCCACGGCGGAAAGGACAAGCTTCTCCAAAAGCTCGACCTATTCTTTGAGGAGACTCCCAAATACCTTGTAGGCGGATACGGCGGTGAAATCCACGAAATGACGGAAATGGCTGCTTACGACTTCGGTCAGTGCGCAATAAGCAATCAGCCAAGCTTCCATATACCGTTTATATACACATATTTCGGAGAAACAGAAAAAACCGAAAAATGGATAAAGAAAATCTGTACCGAGGCATTTACCTGTAAGGACGACGGCTTCCCCGGAGACGAGGACAACGGCACTATGGCGTGCTGGTACCTGTTCTCCGTTATGGGCTTCTATCCGCTGACACCGGGAGATAATTCCTATGTCAGATTCAAGGGTCTTGTTGACGATGTGAAAATCAACGGAAAATCCATAGACGAAATAATCAATACAAAGGAACAGTAAATGAACAGAACACTCATATGTCCCAAATGCAAATCACCGCTAACTCAAACGGAAAACACTCTGAAATGCGGTAATAACCACTGCTACGATATAGCAAAGCAGGGCTATGTAAACCTCGTTCTCGGCTCATCAAAGGGAAGCGGTGACGACAAAGCAATGTGTCAGTCCCGCCATAAATTCCACAGCGAGGATTACTACAATTGCCTTTCACGGAGACTTTCCGAAATCTGCATCCAAAACAACTGCAAATCCGTTCTTGACGCAGGCTGCGGAGAGGGCTATTATCTGCGTATGCTCCGTGATGCATATGTAAATCAGGACAAGTCATTCCATTCTCTCTGCGGAATAGACCTTGCAAAGGAAGCGGTAGCCCTCGGAGCAAAGCTTGAAAAGCAGATTCCCGAGGAGCACAGAATCGAATACGCCGTTGCGGGAATCTTCGATATGCCGATAGCCGATAATTCGGTTGACTGTCTGCTTTCCGTTTTCGCACCCGTCCCCGATAAGGAGGCGATGCGAGTGCTGAAAAAGGACGGAATAATGCTTGTCGTATCCCCGGGCGAAAAGCACCTTGAAGGACTCAAGTCCGCCGTGTATGAAAATATATACGACAACGAAACCGCACAGAAGGATTTCGAAGGCTTCACTCTTTATAATCGTGAGTATGTCGGCGATACAATCACCGTGCAGGGCGAAAACATAATCAACCTTTTCCATATGACCCCATACTACTGGAAAACAAGTGAAAAGGATGCCGAAAAGCTCAATTCCTTGTCAAAGCTTACAACAAAAATCGAATTTATTATAAGTTTTTATAAAAAATCATAAATTCGTTGGAACTTTTTGGAATCTTCCCACGTCTAACAATCAAACGCAAAAGCATCGCCAATCGGCGTGAAAGGAGTACACTATGAAAAAATTACTGTCTGCGTTTCTTGCAATTGCACTTCTTGCATCAGCATTTACCTTCTCCGTATTTGCCGCAGGAACAAACGAGCCTACAACAGAGGAGCTTGAAG
>JAFYPA010000037.1 GCA_017560085.1 Clostridia bacterium | reverse complement strand
GTCCTTACCTTTTGAAAGAAATTCTCCGAATTTCTTTAAGACCTCGACGGTCTTGGGCGCCTATGCGGCGGGCACTTCTTTTTCTATAGCAAAAAAGAAGCAAAATGCCATTCAAGAACTACGTCCTTGAAAATCTCCTTTGGGTGCTTGTTAGACGACAAATGTCGGTTGTTGACGGTTGTGCCGTCTGAATCTCCGCATAGGGGTTAGCACCCCTAACACCCCGCAATACAGAGATTGGGTTTGTGCTGATTTCGGACATTGTGCGTTGTGTCTGGAATTAAACAAATTATTCCGTTATACAATCCATTCTAAACAGAACGACAACCCTAAATTTATTGGTGTGTTTAGTTGCCTTGTGATGTTGCCGTGGGTTGGCAACATTACAATGGAATGCAATTGCCATTCGCACCGCACCAGCCACGGAATGAGCCCCCGACCGTGGGTTGGGAGGGAGCGGAGCCGAGTCGCGGGCACCGAACCCCGAAATTAAACCGAGGTAAATTGCGCGAAAGTGCCTGTCGGGGCGTCCCGACAAACCAAATTTTCACGAAACAAACTGCCGAATATTTTCCTTATTCGCTCAATGATTGTTATTTTTTTAACACGATTATCCGTTTTATCGTACACAAGCTGAGATATAATATCCTCAACACCACAAAGTCCCCGCTTTGGGATGGGATTTTGCGGAAAAAGTTCTTTTTTACGAAAGGGATGTATGAATTGAAAAAGCTCAACGAGTCCGAAAACGGTATGGTATTCAAGAGTCAGAACAATATGGCACAGAAGAAATATCTTGCCTCGCAGAAGCAGCTTCGTGTGTGGCTGGACGCGGATAAATTCGAGGCGTTCAAGAAATTGGCGTCGGAGAATGGGACGAGTATGCATCGTTTGATAAACGATTTCGTGGAAGAGTATTTGAGCGGGAAATAATTTTTGCCCGGCTTTTTTCAAGACTTCTTGCGGTCTTTAAAGGCGAGTCGCCGAATATCTTCCGTAAAAGTCCTCTCACACCACCAGCTTTTCACGAACATAACCGGATATGAACAGGTATATCCATATGAGTACAAGGGAAAGGTTGTAGCCCGACAGGTAGACAAGCAGAAGAGACAGGACACCCAGAAATGCAAAGGCGACAGTAGAAATCGAGTCGGATAGCTTTGTTGCGAGAACGAAATCGCAGAATTGTGTCAGAATCGCAAAGAGAAGTCTGCCTCCGTCAAGCCCCTTTATCGGGAATATGTTTACTGCGAAAAGGGTCAGATTCGACAACAGAAGGGCAAGGGCGTATATTTCGGAATTGGTGACATATATGAAATATGCGGGAATCGCAAGAATCAGATTCGCTACGGGACCTGCGGCGGCGATTATTGCTTCCTTTGCGGGCGAAAGTATGGATAGGTCTGCTCGGATATCCGCTCCGAAGGGGTAGATTGTGATTCGTTCTATTTCAGTACCGCAGAGCTTTATCGCAAGGGCGTGGGCGAGCTCGTGACAGAGTGCACACAGAAGGGCTATGTAAAAAAATTCCGCATCCACGGAAAAGGAGATTATTATAAAAAGTGCTACGGCATATACGCTCACAAGGAGCCTGCCTCCGAAAAGCTTTATCACTTCCCTGCCCTTTCTGCTACAACGCCGAGTATATCCGAAACGGTTACTCCTCCGTTTACATCTGTACTTCCGAAGGTGCCGGCACTCACCGTCCTTGTGCACTCAGCATAACGCACCGCAAGAGTGAAGGCAAGTGCCAGAATAATAAGCAACGCCTGAAAAAATGTCGTTCTGAATTTATACATATAACTACCTCCTTTTTGCTCTATTATATTTGCAAAGAAGGAAAAATATGAAAACAAAACCGGTGTGCCTCAAATGAAGCACACCGAATTCTTTTTGCCTTATTCTGATTTTTTACCGAGATTTGCCTTTACAAGTGCAAGGTCGGTTACATTTACATGGCCGTCCTCGTTGATATCAACAACCTTTCGGAGAGTGTCAAGCGCATTCTCAGCAAAGCCCTTGAGAACTCGTACAAAGTCGTCAGAGTCAACAACTCCGTCTCCGCTCTCGTCATCATAGCTTCCCTTGATGTCACCGGGGATAAGCTTTATTTCGCCAAGGCTTATACCGTCAGAATCACAGACAATCTCCGTTTTGTATGTGAGATAGCCGTTCTTTACAACCTCAGCATAGTATTCGCCGTATGCGAGAGTAAGCTCCGATGTGAATTCGGATGCTGCAGTATCTGCACCTTCAAGCTCTACAGTCTTTACAAGCTCTGCCTTTGTGCTGTCCTTGTAGATGTACATCTTGGCAGCACTTGAGTAGTCCTCGCCGATATAGGGCTTTGTTCCCTCCTCACGGCTTGTTTTTACGGTGATTGTCGAGGTTGCTTCCGTTTCCTCTTCGGAGCAAAGGGTGAAGCTTGTTCCCTCATATGCACGGAAGTTATCAATATACGCCGTAAGTCCCGCGGGAAGTGATGCGGAGGCATCAGCTATCTGAACTATGGAAATACCGCCGAATACATCGTTGTTAACGGGGAGGCTTCCAACTCTTGTGCCGTCAACAAAGATATCAGCAGTTTCAGCCTTGATATCGAAGGTCACCTTGATGTTGTACCACTTATCAAGCTCAAGTGTTGCAAGCGCGTTGCCTACAGTACTCTTTGTCTTGTTGTTTACCGCGAAAAGCTGTCCTTCCTTGTTAACACTGAAGGCGAGCTTATTACCCGTGTAATGCTCGAAGGAAAGTGCGCCCTTAAGCTCAACATACATCCAGGAGCTGTACTTTTCAAGGTTTATGTCAAAGGAAATTTCACCGCTGTAAAGCTCGGGGATGGAGCGTGATACTCTCATAACCTTGCCCGCAGAGTCCTCTATTCTCATGGAGTATCTGCCGTCGGTTGCCTTTGCGTCGGAAATTGTTGCGTAGCCGTCTATGGTTGACCAGCCCTCGTAAAGGGAGCTTACCGTTTCAAAGCTGTCCGCCGCACCCTTGGTCTTGAAGATGTAGTCGGAGGCGTCCTCGACAAGCATACCGTAGTTGGAGTTTGTTCTCCACTTCCACCACGCAAGGTGCATATCCTCACTGCCGTTGTATTCGTTGAATATCATCTTGGGCTGAACGCAGAGGTATGAGCCCTTGGATACGTCGCCCTCGCTTGTACCCGAGAGTACATCGTGCTTTGCGTTCCATGTTTCCATATCGTCAAGGGAGTATGCAAGGTTTATGGGGCATCTGAAGTAGCTTCGTCCGCCCATCATATTGTTACCGCCCCAGAGAAGAAGAACGCTGTCCTTGTATGTCTTCATTACGGGGAAGGTGTTGGAGGAGTAAATCTCGGTAAGAGTACAGTTTTCCTCCCAGGTTACGCCGTGGTCGTAGGATGTGGATTCACCGAGAAGTATGTTGTCGTCATACTGAACTCTTGCGTAAATCTTAAGTCTGCCGTCGGAAAGCTCAACAACAGAGCATTCGGAAACACCTGTTTCGTGCTTGCCCGAGTCATCCTCGTCCGTTCCGGGATTGAAGCGGATTTCGCTTTCACTTGTCTGCCAGGTCTTACCGTTGTCTCTTGAGTAAAGAGATGTTGCCGCAAAGTCGGAATAGGTGTTGTCGCTGCACATTTCGTACATAAACACATAGTCGATTCCGTCACCCTCTCCGTCATAGGTGGAGAGCTTGATACCCTCGGTATATGTTACCGTGTAGTACTTGCCCGTCGGCGGGAAATAGGGGGAATTAACCTCGCCCGTGTTGGGATTCTTCCATGTATAGCCGTTGTCGTCACTCATAATAATCGCAACCTGAAGAGTGTAGTAGCTTACTGAAGGAATGGGAGAAATGTGGAATATACAGAACATTCTGTCGCCGTCCACAAGGAATCCGCAACCGTCTGCGTGAGGTCCCTTGTTCCAGAACTCGGTGGTTTCGCCCCAGGTTCTGCCGCCGTCAGTTGAACGACGCATTGTCATCCTTGACTTTACTATACCCTCCGTACCTACGGCAATAAGGTCACCGTTGGGACAGCGAGCGGTTGTAATACAGTGGTTGAAGCCGTTTTCGGGGTCTGTCATATCGGTAAGGGTTCTGTTACCGTAGATTATTTCAAATACGGAGCCGGAATCTGAAATGCTTTCCGCATCTGCATTATTACCGTAAATATCAACGGTAACCGCAGTATTCTTCACGGCATCGGGGATTCTGATGTATGCACCGTTGTCCTCGACATAGTGGTTTACAACTCTGTTTCCAACAGCAAATCTCAGGTCTCTCATATCCTCGCAGAGCTTTGCCGTGTCAATGCCCATATCCGCAAAGGAAACGAAAGCCGTACCGTCGGAGATGTCGCTTGCGGATTTTACTCTTATGCTTCCGAGCTTCTCAAAAGCACCGTCACCGCCCGCAACGAGATTTTCGTTATATTCTGCCTTGATGATATCCTTGAGCTTATTCTTGAAGCTGATGAACTCGTTTATGGAAACGTGGCAATGCACCTTTACGAATCTCGCTTCTGTCTCAAAGCCCGCAAAGATAAGCTTGTTTTCCGTTCTGAAAAGGTCGAAGTCCTTGATTCTTGTGTATTCCTCGTTATCGTCGGAGACATAGAGTGAAACATCGTTTCTGTGCATCTTGCTTGTGTCGTCCGAGTCGATGATTGTAACCGTGTTGATTGTCTTTACGCTTCCAAGGTCCAGACCCACGCTGTTTTCCGTAACGTCAAAGGGGAAATCAAAGTTTACGGTTGTGCTCTTAAGCTTACCCGTATAAGGATTCTTGTCGTAGAATGCGTAGTAAAGCTCCTCGTCTACCGTTTCAAAGTCAAAGAAAATTTCAAAGTCTCTGGAAACGCTTGCACCGCCCGAGGTCGCAGTTACCGTCATAACCGCACTCTTGCCAACGCTTTCCGTGCTGTAGGTAAGCTCGCCGTTGTCCGAGATGTATTCGGGATTGGAGGATTTCCAAACAAGCGGAACCTCGATGTCGGTATTGCCGAAGGTTGCGGTCTTTACAAGCTCAAGATTTGAGTATACCGCATCTGCACTTATGTTGCTTCCCTTGATGTCATCAAATGTGATTTCCTCAAGAACGGCAATTTTTCTTGCAACTATTACGTCCTGTATTCTCACGTCTATTCCTCCGGAAATGCTGTCATAATTTGCTAAATCTATCTCAAGGTAGGTGTGCTTGTAGGATGCCATGTAATCAACTGCGGGAAGTGTGCCGATTTTTCTTCCGTCTATGTAGAGAGTAATTCCATACTCTGAATCAGCGGAAACACGCCATGTGAAGGTATCGCCGAGCTTCTTTCCCGTGTCAAGGCACTTTGATGTACCCGTGCCCGTGCCGTAGAGGGTGCTGAAAATAATGCTTCCGTCCGTGTCTGCCGTAAGGGAGAAGTGTCCTCTCTTTTCATCGGAAAGGTCAAGGGCAAGTCCTCGCCAGCCGCGAAGGTCTACTGTCTTTATTACGGGAAGGTCGTTTATTGTCACGGACAATTCAATATCAAAGGGTGCCGTGACAACTCCGCCGGTATTCTTACCGAAGCCCTTGATTGCCGTGCTTGTGCCGGTATATTTGAAGTTATATCCGCTGTTTACGTCCGTGCGGACAATATTTGCGTGGTCGCCTGTGTTACTGTAGCTTCCGTAGCCCGTGAAGGAATCACAGTTATCAACGGATGTGAGAATTGCACACACATTGGAAAGATATCCCTCATTTGTTCTGTATGTGCTTGTGCCGATTTTAAGTGCCGCATCAAGGGGAATCGCTCTTTCCACGGCAGAGAATTCAAGTCCTGCGGCGGCATAGGGGATGAACATTTCCGTAACGCCGTCACCGTTTTTCGCAGTTACACCTTCAATGCTTTCGGTAAATGCTCCGTTTGCGATATCATATACGAAGGACTTATTACCGAGTCTCAATGTAAGTGTCGAGGGAGTGGCTGTGCCGTGCTTGAGGGCAACCGCATAACCCTCGGTATTCCAAGCGGTACCGAGCACCGCATCGCTTCCCACGAATTCACCGTTGTAAAGAAGCACGCTTTCGGAAGGATTTCCGTCAACGGTTATGCTTGCTTCGGTATAGTAGGAAGAAAGGTAAGGTGCGGAAAGTGCATTTGATAAAGTGAACTGAAATTCTCTTGTTTTTGCATCGCTTCCGAATGCAACATTTGCCGTCATTGTAACGGTCTTGCCCGCATTTTCGGGGATACGGTTAAGCATACCGTCATCGGAAATAATGTCGTCGTCACTGCTTGACCATGTAACATTATATGTCTTGCCGTTAAGCTTGATTGTGTTGTAAAGGACAAGGTCGGATGAAATACTGTCTGCGGATGTATTTGCACCGAGAATGCTTTCTGCTGTAAGCTCGGGAAGAACAGGCTCGGGTACATAGAATGCAAAGTCGTGCATATCCACGTCAACCTTACCGCTCTTAACATTGTAATGAACTGCGGAAAGGATGTAATACCACTTGTCTGTAGCCTTCATATCAATACCTTCAAAGGTATGTACAAGAGTATCGTCTATATATACCGCAAGGTCGTTGCTCTTATTGAACTCGCCACGGAGCTTGAAGCTGTCTCCGATTTTCTTGCCCGAGCTCACGGTTACCGAATTACCGTTTGTATCGCTTGCATCGTGGTAAAGAACGTTAAGAAGTACATTGCCGTTCGCATCCGCAGTAAGGCTGAGTCGTCTTCTGACGATGTTCTGCACCTCGAATACAAAGCCTCTCCACGCATTGAGCTTGGGGGTATCTATAATCGGAAGATTGTTGATGGTAAGGTTCATTTCGAATGCCGCATCACCGACAGTATATCCGTAAAGATTTCTTGTGATGTTTCTAAGACAGCTTACGCTTGTATCGGTAATGGTAAAGTTATAGGAGGAGCTGTTCTGCTTCTGACCTATAGATACCTTTTCGGGCTTTACATTACCCTCCTGATTGCCGTATTCAGCCGCAGTAAAGTCATCACAGCTGTCATAGAACACGGGGCTTCCGTATCTGAAATCCACCGTAGTCTCGGAAATTGTTGCGGAAGTGTCTCCCGCTATAAGTGACGCCGAAACGGCACGGCTTATATCACCGGGAACAAAGGAAATGCCGAGATTGTCATAGGAAAGCTTAAGCTCGAAGCCACCGCTTGCGGTTACGCCAAAGCTCTGACCTGCACCGTTTTCAAATGTGCCGTCAGCTATTTTGTAAATAACCTTTGTGCCGTCGCCGATTTTCATTTCGAATTTTTCGTATGTCTTTCCAAGGGATACCGCAACGTAAACGTAATCGTCATCGTAGCTTATGCCCATGCGTGAAGCACCGTCGGAAAAGTCTGCCGATTTTACATATATTTCGGCATCAGCCGTACCGTCCACGGTGACGGATTTTTTGGTGTAGAATGCCGAGAAGTGGGTACTCTGTGCGAATGCCGTAACCGACAGAATGATTCCTGCCGTCAGCATTGCAAGGATAATTCTTGTTAGCTTCATTATAATATACCTCCGTAAATTATACATACTTATCTATACTGACATTGTAACAAAGAACGCCTCTTTTTTCAATTGTTGCAAGATACAAAAAACTTGACTTTTGTGACTTTTTTGCAATTTATTTCTTGACTTTTATGTATATCTGCATTATAATCGTTTTATAGTGAAAAAGGGAGCGTGAGATAATGATACTGTTCGAGCCTGAGCTGAAAAATTTTGAATTTTTTCCGAGGAAGATCACCTACGACTCAAATTCCCCGACCTCGTCAAAGCCGTTCCCCGCAAACTGGCACTCGGACTTTGAGTTTTTCTATGTTGTAACGGGAAGCGGAAAGCTTCTTCTTGATTCAAGCATTCACACCGTATCAGCGGGAGAGGTATACGTTCTTAACCCGTACACCATTCACAGAATTTACTCCGACGGTGAAATATTCGAGTATTACTTTTTCAGAATTCCCGACACTCTTTTCACCATAGCCCATATGAATATGAAGGGCAGACGCATAAAGAACAATGTCACGGACAGTGAAACGGTACGCCTTTTCGAAGCCTACATAAAGGAATTCGACAAAAACGACGATACAATGTCTATGCGTGCCCTTGCCGCGGCAATGTATCTTATTTCTTACATTATAGAAAACTACTCCGCAGGTGACAGCGAGGAAAAGCTCGCAGACTCGGGACGAAGCTCAAAATGCAACGAGGTTATGGCATACATCAACACCCACTACAAGGAGCCCCTCTCCGCAAGCATCATAGCGGACGCCCTTGGCTACAACCGCTCATATCTTTCAAGAGAATTCCGAAAGCACGCGGGACAAACACTGACCGACTACATAAACATGGTGCGATGTGTCGCCGCCCACGATATGCTGATAAGCACCGGGCTCCCCGTCTCGCAGGTTGCCGCCGAATGCGGATACAACGATGCCTCCCACTTCAACAACACCTACAAGAAGTTTTTCGGATGCACCCCCGCAAAGGACACCGCAGGCAACAAAATAAAATACAGTATTCACAAAAAATAAAGGGAGCCGACAAGCTCCCCTATCAAAGTCCCAAGGTTACCCCTTTGGGACTTTTTATTAATATTGTAATTCAAAATGAAGAAAACCGCAGGTTTTCAACCTCAATTCCGAATTCCTAGACCGCTTGCGGTCTTTATTCCGAATTTCGAATTTCAACCCACAAGTAGTCCCGTGTCATCCATCCGACACCCGAACCACTCACTTATCTGTCACACTCCACCGCGCCATTCTGTGCAAGCACCGAAAGCTCCGCACTGTAGAAGGCGTGCTCCTGAGTCATTGCTTTTTCCGTACCCTCAAGGCAGTCGAGAATAAGCTGACCGAAATAAGGAAGTCCTATTTTACCCGTAACATTGAGTGATTCAACTCCGTCGTTTGTGGCGATTATCATATTGTTGCCCACGTCCTCGATACCGATGTTGGTGTACTTGCGAAGCTCGATATATCCGTCCGTGCCGACAATAACCGTTCTGCCATCGCCGAAGGGCTTGACTCCCTGCGGAGTGAACCAGTCGACTCTGAAATAGCCGGTCGCACCGTTTGCTCCGAGGAGATTACAGTCACCGAAGTCGTCGAACTCGGGAAATTCCTTGTGACTGTAGTTGGCAATTCTCGAGGATGTCACGGTTGCCCGTCTGTTGCCCGTGTAGTAAAGGAACTGCTCTATCTGATGGCTTCCGATGTCAATGAGAATTCCGCCCTGAGTCTCGCGCTTGTAGAACCATTCGCCTCTCTTTTCGCCGTTGGCAAGCTTGTGGGGCCCCATTCCGATTACGTTTATTACCCTTCCGATTGCGCCTCTTTCGATAAGCGTGCCCGCAAACATTGCGCATTCGCTTCCGAGTCGCTCACCGTAGTATACGGCGTACTTCTTGCCCGTTCTTCTTACGGCATCCCTTGCCGCATCAAGCTGTGAAAGAGTTACCAGCGGAGCCTTGTCCGCAAAATAGTCCTTTCCGCTTTCCATAACCTTTATGCCGAGGGGACATCTTTTTGAGGGGATATCCGCACTTGCGACAAGCTTTACCTCCTTGTCGCAAAGTATCTCGTCAAGGCTTTTTGCCACGGGAATTTCCGGGTATTTTTTTCTGAAGTCCTCAATGAGTGCGGGGTTTTCGTCATACACCCATTTAAGAGTCGCGCCCGCCTTTATGAGTCCGTCGCACATACCGTAAATGTGTCCGTGGGAAAGTCCCACCGCCGCAAAGGGGAATTCACCGTCCTTCACTACCCTGCCCGCCTTTTCGGGAAGAGCGAGTAAATCCTTGTTTATCATCTGTATATCCTTTACTTATATTTTTGCAATTTTGGAAAGCTCATCGGAGCTTATAGCTCTGTTGCTTCTGTAGCAGTCAAGAAGAATTTCGTCAAGACCCTCGATGTAAAGTCTGTCGTCCTGCGCTTCTTTTACGGCAGAGGGGTTTGCGGGAAGAATTTCCGTTTCCTCGTGAAGCTTTGCAATGAACTTCACCTGTGCCGTTGCCGCCTTTACTCCGCAGAGGGTTTCGCGGCTGCCGTTCTTTGTGTAGTCGATGCAGTCGAAGAACTTCTTTGTGGGGTTTTCGTAGGGGTCACCGTAGGTTATTGTTCTTCCGTCATTGAGCTTTCCGATAATTACGCCCTGCTCCTTGCTGTAGGTTACAACGCCGTTTTCGAATGAATACTCGAACTGAGGCTCTACGGTTTCCTTTGTGGAGTGGGATGCGATATAAAGACCGTCCGCTCCGTTTTCAAGCTTGAACTTTACAATTGCCGTGTCAAAGGTTTCGATGTCATTTGCTCTTATGAGGCTTGCGGTCATATCCGTTACCTCCATTGCATTGTCAACGCCGTTACCGAGAACATAGAGAATGTTATGGATATAGTGAGCGGTTGCGTTGTTTGCCACGCTGTCAAGAATCTTTTCACCGTTTGAGGCGTAAATCTTGCCCGCCCAGCCCGTGCTTCTCTTGAAGTACTTTTTGTCACGGGGCCACATAACGAGAGTCTTCATATTCACAGCCTTGCCGTAAACTCCGTCCATAATGTCCTTCTTGAGCTTCTGAATGGGGTCGCTGTATGACCACTGATATCCGATTGCGATAAAGCCGTCACAGTCGGACTCGGAGTGCTCAAGCATCCACAAATCCTTGATGTCACCGGTCATGGGCTTTTCGCAAAGGACGTTGGAGTTGTGGGAATGGCAGTGACAAATCTGGTCCTTATGGAACTGAATGGGTGTTGAAATAAGGCAGAGACCGGGATGAATGTGCGCTCTGTACATATCCGCAACAGAGGCGAAGTAAGGAACGTTCATCTCCTTGAGTCTTGCGTAATGCTTTGAGGATTCGGGATAGGGGTCTACGAATGCGACAATTTCAAAGTCGTCTCTGCCGTTATCCATAGCCTCAAATATATTGTCAAGGGAAATCTGGGCATATCCGCCTATGCCTATTATGCCTACTGTTACTTTTTCCATAATGCTTCCTTTCCGCACAAATCCGTCCCTTTGAAAATCAATATTGCAATTCGGGCGAAATGTGTTTATTTATTCATTTTTTTGTATTACAATATAATTGTAACATAATAAATCTTATATGTATATAATTTTTATAGCCAAAAATATAAAATTTATTATGTATTGTACCATCATTTCATATCCGACGACGAGGAAATTATGAACAACGATATTACAATAAGGGACATCAACATCGGTGTACAGTCCAGGTATCCCATTTATTTCAGCCACTTAAGAACAAACGCGGACATCACCGACCAGAGCTTCCATCTGCACGATATGCTGGAGATTTACGTCTATGTCAGCGGTGAGGTTGATTTTATCATCGGAGACAATTACAACACTCTTCGGCATGGTGACATACTATTTACCTTCCCCAATGAGCTTCACAGACCGGTTATCAACGGCAGTGCGGAGTACGAAAGATTCTACATCACCGTCCCGACAGATGCCTTTGACGGCTTTGACAGTGTGGAAAAATCTCCGCTGGGCTGCTTCCTTGAGGCAAAGCACACGGACAACAGAGCAATAGAGCTTTCCGACGAGGAGCGGGGTGCGTTTCTTCGCCTTCTCGGAAAAATCAGCGACTGTATTGCGGAGGACGGAGACGGATATCTTGCATACTCATATTTCCTGCGGGCTTTACATCTTCTCAACAGTGCAAAGAGCATTACACTCCCGCGGGACACAAATATTCCGCAGGTTTTAAGGGATGTTCTTGCGTACATTTCGGAAAACTACGCCTGCCTTATGACGGTCAGCGAGATTGCGGGGCATTTCCATGTGAGCTCGTCCTATCTTTCGTCCATTTTTTCGAGGTATATGAAGGTAGGCATAAAGCAGTATCTGCAGTATAAGAAAATTTCGGGAGCGAAAATTATGCTTTCCCGCGGGGCAAACGTTACTGACGTATGCTTTGAGTGCGGATTCAACAGCTGCTCCCATTTCATAAGTGTTTTCAAGGAAACCACGGGAATGACACCCAACAAATACAGAACAATGAGCAGTAACGATGTATAATTAAAAATCACAAAACTGAAAGGAAACAACAATGAGAGTACTCGGTATAGATTTCGGCGAAGCAAGAATGGGTCTTGCAATCAGCGACCCCACGGGATTCCTTGCGAGCGGTATAGGCACGGTAAGAGTAACGGGCTTCAAGTCCGCTATAGATGAGGCGGTAAAGGCTGCACTTGAGCACAAGGCTGAGCTTATAGTGGTAGGTCTTCCCGTAAATATGGACGGAAGTCAGGGTGAAAGAGCGGAAAGATGCCGTGACTTCGCAAAAGAGGTAGAAGCAAGCAGCGGCATAAGGACGGAAATGTACGACGAGAGAAGGACAACCATTCTCGCGGCGGGCTTTATGAACGAGACAGGCACCTTCGGTAAGAAGCGAAAGGATGCAATAGATACTCTTTCGGCACAGATTATTTTGCAGAGCTATCTTGACAGAAACAGAAAATAAAACAGGATGGGATATTTTCCCCGAATCCTAAGCGAATTTTGCATTTATTTTCACCCGTCCGTCACATTCATAAGTTATAATATATTGTAAACTACAATTTCGAAAGGCTGAACGGCAAATGACAGAACATCAGACAGAAAATCCCCGACTTTCCGCGGAGCAGATAAAGGCAATCGACGGCTTTTACAACGCCATGAAGGGTGCAAAGCGCATTATGACCTACTATAACTGCGCAATGCTGGAGGCGGAAACCAAATTCAAGGTGCTTCATTATCAGTTTTCCCTTGAGCAGGACAGAAACCCCATCGAATCCATAAAGACAAGGCTGAAATCCGTGGAAAGCATATCCGAAAAGCTGACACGCAGAGGACTTCCTCTTTCCCTTGAGTCTATGGAGGTGAACCTGAGCGATGTTGCGGGCGTGCGTGTAATCTGCCCCTTTGTTGACGATATTTATACCGTTGCCGAATGTTTCCTTGCTCAGGACGATATAACCCTTATCAAGGCGACAGACTACATAAAGCAGCCCAAGCCCAACGGATACAGAAGTCTGCATCTTATAGTGGAGCTTCCCATATTCCTTCAGCACGAAAAGCGAATGATGCGTGTGGAGGTACAGCTTCGTACAATCGCTATGGACTTCTGGGCAACTCTCGAGCACAAGATGCACTACAAAAAGGAAATCCCCGAGGAAATCGCACAGGAGCTTCGTGATGAGCTTCGCACCTGTGCCGAGGATATTTCCGCACTCGATGTGAGAATGGAGAAAATACGCCAGAAAATCGAGAACGCAAAGAATACACAGTGAGTGGGCAAATAAAAATGTTATAGAAAAGTGGAAATTCTGCATGAAGTGGTGGAATTTCCGCTTTTTATTTTCCCGCGAGGCTATCATAACGGCAATAAAGAAGCATACAGCAAACAACGAAAGGGAGAAGCAGGCAGGCTTCTCCCCTTTTTTCGATAAAAGCAAATGCGGCTGATTGCCTTGCAACCAACCGCGTTATGTTATATCCGTTAAAGAACCATTTTACTTAAATTTTCGTAGCTTACACGAATCGAATCAAATGTATCCCCATCGCACATATCCTGCTCAACGACGAAGCTCCTGATGCCGATTTCGTTTGCTGTTTTCATAATACCGTCCCAGTTGAGATTACCTGTTCCCACGGGGGCGAAGAAATAGGGAACGCTTTCGATTACGCCCTCGAGCTGACGGATGGCGTAGTCCTTGACGTGCATTGTAAATGCTCTGTCCCTGAACATTTTAAGGGACACGGACGGCTCTGTTCCCGCATTTGTCAGCCAGAAAACATCGGGGTTGAAGTATACGTATTCGGGGTCGGTTTCGTTAAGAAGTATGTCAATTCCGCGCTCCGAGCCGAAGCTTATCCATTCGAATGCGTGGAAATGGTACATATAACGAAGTCCCGCCGCACGGCAGACCTTACCGCTTTCGTTCATAAGACGGGCGAATTCTCTGTATCCGTCGGCACCCTTTATTCTCATCTCATCGGGAATTGAATTGGTACGAAGAACATCACAGCCGTAAGCCTCAGCCTCTCTTTTGGCGTCCTCGATTTCGGGAATAACCTTATCCCACGGCTTGAAAACAGAGTCCGCAGAAACTCCGAGCGACTTTAAAAACGCCGCATTTTCCTCAAGAGGCATAAATTCGGGGCGTGTCATCTGAAGCACCTTATAACCGATATCGGCAACTCTTGCCACCGTGTTTTTATATTCCTCTGCATTTGAAACATGGTTTCTCATTGTGTACATTTGTAATCCGATTTTGTTCATTGGGGGTCTCCTTTTTATTATTGTTTTATGTGTTATGAATTTGTCGGTGCAAATTTCGTTGTCACCTTGTAGGGGCGACCATTTTGCGATGGTTAGGTTATATAACAAATTCACCTATAAATCAACATATACAAGAATTTGTGCACCCTCTAACCTTTGTGTAAATTACGACCATTGCGATTCCTGCTACCCCTCATCAGTCAGCTTCGCTGACAGCTTCCCCCTCGTGGGAAGCCATTATAGCGCGCCACTAAACAATAGTGAAGGCGGCACAAACAAGCCTTCCCCCCGGGGGGGAAGGTGTCGCCGTAGGCGACGGATGAGGGGAATTGCTCCCTCACAAACCCAAATTTGAATAATTGAAGATTGCAAAGCAATCAACCTCGATTATGCATTATGCATTATGCATTGTTTTTATTCGTCCATCACCATCTCGGGATATTCAACAATCCCCGCCTCAAACGCCGCTGCTCTTTCACAGCTTGTCTCCATTGCGTGATACTTGCCCTCACCGTCGAGATTCATTATGCCGATGCCCGCCTCGAGAATGTGTATCGCACGCTCAAAGGAGCATCTCGGCTCTCTGCCGTTACGAAGAGCATAGCACATATCCGCAACACCGAGTCCTCTGGAGTTTTCGGCATAGGCGAAATTTCTCGGCATTTTGGTTTCCTGCTCGTTGCGGTAGGTTATTGTGATGTCACCCGTGAAATCGTTGGGGTCATTTAGGGTCAGCATTCCGTTTGTGCCGTAGATTATGAAGCTGTTGTATGCTCCCACACATTCGGATGTTGTTATAATTACACCCATTGCTCCGTCACGGAATTTCATCGAGCCGCAGACATTGTTGGGCGTTTCGATTTTCATAACCTCGCCGTATGCGGGATTCTTGGGATTCATAAATATTCTGTCGTCCGCGCCTCTGGTTTCGGAGTATCCGCAGACCGACTCGATAGGACCGAGGAGATTCACAAGTGCCTGCAGATAATAGCATCCCATATCATACATTATTCCACCGCCGGGAAGAAAAGCGAATCTTCTCTCGGGCGTGTCCTTGAATCTCTCGTGATGATATCCCCTTGCGACTATTGCATTTGCCATAATCGGCTTTCCGATAAGACCTGCATCTATAATCTGTCTTGCGGTCTGGAGTCCCTGACCGAGGAAGGTGTCGGGAGCACAGCAGAAGAGGAGTCCCTTTTCCTTTGCTATTTCTCCGATTTCTCTTGCCTCGTCCATTGTTATGCACATCATCTTTTCGCTGTAAACGTGCTTACCCGCAAGTAGTGCCGCCTTTGACACGGCATAGTGGGAGGTGTGATAGGTGAGATTCACAACGAGCTCAATTTCGGGGTCGGCAAGGATTTCCTCGTTTGTCATCTGCTTTATGCCGAATTCCTCCGCTCTCTTTTTCGACCTTTCGGGAATGATGTCCGAGCAGGCAACAAGCTCTGTTACATTGAACATCTCCTTGAGGTTCTTCATATAAATTCCGCTTATCATTCCACAGCCTATAACTGCGATTTTTACGGGTCTGAATTCCTTCATATAAAACCGTCCCTTCCGTGCTTTGACTTTAATTACATTATAAACCTCCGACTCTGCCGTTTTCAATGCATAAATCACGCAACAAACAGGACAAATCAATCAAAATGCACTTGCAATTTCCGTTTTGTTGTGATATACTACATAAAAATGGGAAAGGAGTCGGAAAATGAAATACATTTCTGTTGAAGAAGCATACACCGAGGACTTCGGACTTTTTTCCGTGCTCGCATTCCCGCAGAGGTGGAACGACCTTGCGGTATACAAAATGCCGGAATCGGGACGTCCCGACAGCGGATTTATGCTTGTCACGGACTGCAGTATCACTATGATTTCCGGCGAGCGGACGGTAAAAGCCGAGGTCGGACAAATCGTTTATCTTCCCATGGGAGCAAAATACGAATCGAGATTTTCCGCAAAATGCAACTCGGACGGAAATCGGGGCAATATCACAAACTATCTGCTGAACTTCATCCCCAAAAACGCAGACGGAGAAGTGCTTAATTTTTCTGATGATATAAGGGTGATAACCCCGAAGGATTCCGCAAGGCTCGGTACGATGTTCCGTGAGATATGCGAAAAAAGCGAAAACGCCGCCTATCCCACAAGTCTTCTGAAGTCCCTTGCCTATTCGGTTATAGCGGAAATTTCAAGGCAGACAAGGGAAGCGGAGTACGGCTTTGGCAAGAGCAAGGCGGTTTTTGCGGCGGCGGACTACATCGGAAGGCTGTGCTTCAGGGGTGACATAAAAATTTCGGAAATAGCGGAAAGCTGTCACGTCAGCGAGGCGACTTTACGAAGGATGTTCATTGCCGAATTCGGGATTCCTCCGAAGGACTACATAAACAATTTGCGTATAAGCCGTGCAAGACAGCTTCTTGAAAGCGGTGACGTAAGCGTTGCGGAGGTTGCGTATCTTTGCGGCTTTGAGGATGCCTCCTATTTCTCAAGGTTTTTCAAAAAGCAGACAGGCAAGAAGCCTATGGAGATTCAGGAAAAGCAATAATAATCAGATTTTTTGGAGAGAACAATGGAAAGTCTTATACTGTCATTCAATTCGGTAATGCCCGTTTTTCTTCTGATGCTTACGGGATATATTCTCAGGGCGTTGAAGGTTGCCGACAAAAAGGGCTTCGACACGGTTAACAGGCTTGTATTCAAGGCGTTTTTACCGACCTTGCTGTTTTACAATCTTTACAGCACGGAATCGGCGGATGTGGTAAATCCGAAGCTTATGGCGTTTTCCGTTATCGGAACGCTTATCGTTTTCGTGCTCGGCTATTTTGCCGTTATGCTCATTACAAAGGACAACGCCAAAAGAGGAGTTATGCTTCAGGGCTTTTTCCGTTCAAACTATGCAATTCTGGGTATTCCCGTTATAGAATACATTTGCCGTGGCCGTCAGAGCGGACTTTCCTCGCTTATGGTGGCGGTTGTCGTTCCGCTTTTCAACGTGCTTGCGGTTGTATGCCTTGAAAGATTCAGAAACGGAAGACCGGGTGTCGGAAAGCTTCTTCGCGGAATAATCACAAATCCGCTTATTATCGGATGTCTTTTGGGCTTGATATGCTATCTTGTCGGCATAAAGCTTCCAAGCGTTGTTGAAAAGGCGGTATCGGATATTTCAAAAATCGCAAGCCCGCTTGCAATAATCGTTCTCGGTGCGAGCTTCAATTTTGCAAGCCTTCGCGGATGTGTAAGGGAGCTTATCATAACCGTTGCGGCAAGGCTTGTCATAGTCCCTGCGGTTGCGGTATTCTTTGCGGTGCTTATGGGCTTTACGGGCGAAGCACTTGCCTGCATTCTCATTGCCTTCGGTGCACCCGTTGCCGTATCGTCCTTCTCAATGGCACAGCAGATGGGCGGAGATGAAAATCTTGCGGCACAGGTTGTTGTGGTGTCCTCGGTGCTTTGTCTTGTGACGCTGTTTGGATTTATATTTGTGCTTGGAGCGATTGGAAGATTTTAGATTAATGCATAATGCATAATGCATAATGCATAATTGATGTTGATTGCTTCGCAATCTTCATTTATTGAATTTTAATTGGTGGAGAAATGGTGATTGAAACTGCACGGTTGATGTTGAGGGAATACAGCTCTGAGGATTTTGAGGCTCTGTTTGAGATTTTGTCCGATGCGGAAACTATGCGGCATTATCCGAAGCCTTATGATTCGGAAATGACAAGGGGTTGGATTGAACGCAATATCCGGAGATATCGGGAGCATGGCTTTGGTTTATGGGCTGTGATTCTTAAGGAAAACGAAAAATTTATCGGCGATTGCGGTATAACAATTCAAAATATCGATGGTGAATATCTTCCCGAAATCGGGTATCACATTCACAAGAAATACCAGAGACAAGGCTTCGGAAGCGAGGCTGCAAGAGCGGTCAGAGACTGGGCATTCGAAAATACGGAATATGATTGTCTGTACTCCTATATGAAACATACAAACATCGCCTCATACTCCACCGCCATTGCCATCGGAATGAAAAAGGTAAAGGAATACCCCGACCCCAACAACGAAATCTCATACGCATATGCAATAACCCGCCAAGAATGGAATTTACTCAATAAATAAATTTAATCTTAAAACGCAGATTGCGAAGCAATCAACCTCGATTATGCATTATGCATTATGCATTATGCATTATGCATTATGCATTAAATTCCGCATTCTGCATTCCCCCCCTCAACTACACAATTCAAACCATCCGCAAAAGGAGAACCAATGTTATTCTACTACATCCGCCACGGCGACCCGATATATGAGCCGGACAGCCTTACACCGCTTGGACTTCGTCAGGCAGAAGCCGTCGGCAAGAGACTTTCACAGTACGGACTTGATAAAATATATACCTCCACCTCCGAGCGTGCCGTTCTTACCTCAAAGCCCACTTGCGAAATGCTTCGTATGGAGGCGGAGCTTCTGGACTTTGCCAATGAAACCCACGCTTACCGTGAGCTTACCATTAACCGTGCCTCGGACGGTAAGAAGGGGTGGCTGTTCCATTCGGCGGACGGTCGGCAGATTCTGACAAACCCTGAGCTTCGTGCGCTTGGCTTTAAGTGGTATGAGCACGAAAGCATCGCAAAATATAACTTTGCAAAGGGCATGGAGAGAATTGCGGATAACGCCGATGCACTTTTTGCCTCGCTCGGGTATGAGCATGAGCGATATTCGGGAAGATACAGAGCGGTAAGCCCCAATAAAAAGAGAGTTGCACTTTTTGCGCATCAGGGCTTCGGAATTGCCTTTTTATCCCTTGTGCTGGATATTCCTTATCCCTATTTTGCGCTGAGCTTTGATATGACTCACACGGGAGTGACAGTTATCGAATTTCCCGACGACGGTGAGTATTCCTATCCGAGAATTTTAACTTATTCCGATATGTCGCATATTTACCGTGAGGGACTTCCTGCGGTTTATAATAAAAGAGTAAAAATATAAATTAAGGAGATACAAAATGCTTTTCTACTACATAAGACACGGAGACCCGATCTATTCCCCCGACAGCCTTACACCTCTCGGAGAGCGTCAGGCAGAGGCGGTCGGAAAAAGACTTGCACAGCACGGACTTGATAAGATTTACGCTTCCACAAGCGAAAGAGCAAAGCTTACCGCAAAGCCCGCCTGCGAGATGCTCAAGAAGGAAATGGAGCTTCTTGACTTTGCAAACGAGGGCCACGCGTGGCGAGATCTTTCCTATACAATAAAGCTTGAGGACGGCACGGAAAGACACAACTGGCTTATTGACACACCCGGTATGCGTGTGAAACTTTCAGATCCGTCTGTGATTGCGCTGGGTCACGAATGGTACACCCATCCTATGTTTGAGGGCTACGACTACAAAAAGGGCATCGACAGAATAAGAGAAAACGCCGACGAGCTTTTCAAAAAGCACGGCTACGAGCATATTGTCGGAACGGGTATGTACAGAATCACGGAGAAGAACAACAGCAGAGTCGCACTTTTCGCTCACGCGGGCTTCGGTCTTGCATTTATGAGTGTTATTCTCGATATTCCCTATCCGCAGTTTGCAATGCATTTCGATATGCAGCACAGCGGTCTTACCGTTATAGACTTTACGGATGTGGGCGAGGGCTTTGCAATTCCGAGAGTTCTTACATATTCCAATGACTCGCATATCTTCAAGGAAAATCTTCCTCTTCGCTACAATAACGGTACTTCCTTCTGAAAAGTGAAATAAATTATACCTTATACAAAAGTCGGTGTATTTACTTTTAGCTGCAAAAAGTATATAATCCGAGTTGAAAACAAATACAGAGAGGTGACACAAATGAGAAAATACGATATGCACATACACACGTCAACACGCACACCCGACCCCGAGGCACTTATAGCACAGCTTGAAAAATCCGGCTTTTACGGCGGATGCATCTTCTCCGAGCAGCCAAGCGACACAAATCCCGGAAAGGGCTTTGACTACGAGGAAAGAATGGAGCAGGTAATGGCGTGGACAAGAGGCTACGAGGACAGACTTTTCCCCGTTCTCTGGATGCACCCCGACGAGGAAAACGCCTTCGAGAGAGTAACGGACGCCGTTGAAAGAGGCATTGCGGGCTTTAAGTTTATTCTTCACAACTGCTTTGCCAATGAAGAACGCTGTCTTGAGCTTTTCAGACATATCGCAAGCTACAATAAGCCTATTTTCTTCCATTCGGGAATACTCTGGTCAAGCCTTCCGCAGGACGTTTCCCTTTACAACAGACCTGCATACTGGGAAGCAATGCTCAGAGTACCCGGAGCTCGATTCTCCCTGGGACACTGCTCCTGGCCGTGGGTTGACGAGTGCATAGCTCTCTACGGCAGAATTGACGATGCAAGAAAGAAAATGCTCGCAAGAGGTGAAAATCCCTGTGAGATGTTCTTTGACTTAACCCCCGGAACACCCGACAACTACCGTGAGGACCTTCTCACAAAGCTTGTTGAGGTTGATATGGACAATGTGAACAACATAATGTTCGGCTGTGACCAGTGGGCGGAAAGATACAAGAGCGAGAGACTCAACCACATCTACGAGATGGACAGAAAAATCCTTGACAAGCTCGGCATAAGCCTTGAAGCACGCGAGAGAATCTACTGCGACAACCTTATGCGCTTCCTCGGAAAATCCGACGACATCCGTCCCGAGCGAATTCCCTTTGTAAACAAAGAGGTAAAGGACATCTGCAGAAAGTGGTACGAAAAGCTCGGCTTCCCGATAGAATACAACAGCGAATTCGAGCAGGCACTCCGTGAGTATAAGATTTCCGATGCAATCACTATAGAAAACTACGACCTTTCCGAGCGTGACGGAAGAAAGAATCTTCTCTCCTTCCTGTTTATGTGCGAGGAGGTTGAAAGAAAATACAAGGAAAAGGGCATAGACGAAAAAATCCTCATCGACACCCTTTCCGACATTCGTCTGTGGACAGAGGCGTGGACAGATGTGAAGGGCGAGCTTTATCTCGGTGAGCTCCCCTGGCTTCAGTCGCATATGAAGATGGAGCTTTACAGACTCGGAAGCCTTGAGTTTGTGGCATCCACATCCCACTTTGACTGTCCCGACCTCGGACTTTCGAAGGGCGACAAGATACTTGAAATCCACATTCCCAACGGAGCGGACATATCCCCCGCAAAGGTAAAGGAATCGCTGGCACTCGCAAGGGAATTTTACGAAAAGCACTATCCCGAGCACGAATACACCCACTTCACCTTCCATTCCTGGATTATGGACAAGTCACTTGTAAATATGCTGAAGTCCGACAGTAATCTCATAAAGTTCAGAGATATGTTCTCAAGAGTAGAATCGGAAACCACAGAGGACTATGCGGGACTTCGCTATGTATTCAGATGGAACACCACAAGAATGAATGTAAGACACGAATACGCCTGCTCCTCCTTTGCGGAGAATATGAAGAAGCATGTTCTTGCGGGCGGTAAGATGTATGTTGGTGCGGGGGCGATGAAGAAGATTCGTTCCTGAATGTAAAAAACACTTAAAAATCAGTTTTACGGGGGAGGCGGTATGCATCTCCCGTATTTTTATCAAAAAAGGGGAAGTGTCACATCGGCAAATCCGTTTCACCCATCAACACAGCCGAAAAGTACATTGACAATTGCCTTTTTCTGTGCTATCATCAAAATATAATAAAACAAAGGCGGTACCAAAAATGAATATCTGGAATCCGAATATCCCCTTCCCCACACTTGATGAGATAAAGCCCATTGACGGCATAAAGCATATAAAAATACACACGGCAAAGGAGGACGGATATAAATTCCTCCTCGGCAACGCAATTGTAAAGCATAAGGATAGATGGTACGCCTCCTTTGCGCATTCCTCTGTTGGGGAAAACGACAACTCAACAAAGGTTGCAGAGCTTACCTCGGTTGACGGTGAGAATTACGGTGACTACCGTTTTATCACCGAAAAGGACGGCGCATACTCCCGCAGTCACGGTGTTTATCTTTCAAAAGGCGAACAGCTCTGGTTCTTCTGCCCGAGAGCGCAGTATGACGATATTATGCGATACCCCGACCTTCGTATGGAGGCTTATCTTATGGATGAGAACGGAAAATACCGCAATATGGGCTTTGCAACGGACGGTATGTTCTGGCCTATGTGCGAGCCGTTCCGGATGAAGGACGGGAACTTCATTATGGCAGGTCTTGCCGCTGAGGATGTTTCCTACGGTAAGGCGGCTGTGGCAATAAGCGACGGCGACAATATGCGGAAATGGACGGTTGTCGAGCTTGAAAGTCCCGCATTTTCCTACCTCTGGGGCGAAAGCACGGTGCTTGATTTTGGTGACAGACTTCTTCTTATCGCAAGAAGCGGAGGAAATATGGGTGCGGCGGTATCGGAAAGCTTTGACTTCGGAAAAACATGGTCGCCGATGTGTGAATCAAACCTTCCCATATGTCAGAGTAAGGTTTACGGCGGAAGCCTTCCCAACGGCGAGAGGTATCTTGTTTTCAACTACAACACACCGATTGACAGAGATACCCTCTGCATAGCCGTCGGAAAGGACAGCTTCGAGCGTCTTTACTATATCAAAAAGGGCTATGAGGAAGAGCCTGTTTACATAAAGACCCGTCAGTGGTCATATCCTTACGGATTTGTCGACGGTGATAAGCTGTATGTAAGCTACAACCAGAACAAGGAAAACGCAATGCTTTCCATAGTTCCTCTTTCCTCCATCGGAATTAAAACAGCGGAGTAAAACAATGAATACTGAAAAAATTTCTGCAAAAACGCCGATTGCCATAATTCTCGGCGCAATAATATGCAATATTCTCTTCGGTACAGCCGTGCCCACCATCAAAATCGGATATGAGCTTTTCGGCATCACTGACAATATGTACGAAAAAATCCTCTTTGCGGGAATCCGCTTTTTTACCTCGGGCGTTCTAGTGTGGCTGTTTTCGGCAATAAAGCGCAAGGGATTTCCCGCCGTGCCGAAGGATAAAATCCCGTGGATAGGTCTTCACGGCTTTGTGTATACCTTCCTTCAGTACGCCTTTATGTACGTGGGACTTTCATTTACAAGCGGAGCGAAAACCACCATCATTTCCGCAACCAGCGCATTCGTTCTGATTATTTTATCTCATTTCATATATAAGAACGACAAAATAAACGGCAGAAAAATAATAGGCTCCTGCATAGGCTTTGCGGGAGTAATCATCGCCCTTTCGGGCAACATCGCAGGCTCGGAATTTTCGCTTATCGGCGACGGACTCATATTTCTCACGGTAATAGCCTTTGCAATAGGCTCGATAATCGGCAAGGAAATCACGAAAACGGTGGACTCCTTCACAATGACGGCATACAACCTCCTCATAGGCGGAGGACTATTGATAATTGTAGCAAAGCTCGGCGGAGCAGGCTTTGAAAATATAGGCACGGGAGCGATTCTTGCTCTGTCCTATCTCATAATGGTGTCCTCCGTGGGATTTACGCTCTGGGCGACGCTTCTATCTAAGGCAAAGGTAGGCGGTCTTTCCGTTTTCACTTTTGTAATTCCCGTTTCGGGCACGATTTTCTCGGCACTTATAGCCAAAGAGGATGTTTTCACGGCAAGATGTATGGCATCGCTTGCGCTTCTTTGTGTGGGAATAATTATTGTGAATCTTCGGGAAAAAGCAAAAAAGTGATATAAAATTCGGAGGCGGTGTGGTAGGATGGAGGAAAGGAATGCACAATAATAAATGCATAATGCATAATGCATAATGCATAATGCATAATCGAGGTTGATTGCTTCGCAATCTTCATTTGATTTCAAATTGGAATTTGGCGAGGAGACACACGATGAAAACAAAGAACCTTGCAACGATGTATGCAATTGTTGCAGCTGCCCTATACGCAATCAATGTTCCATTTTCCAAAATGCTGTTAGGTTATGCAGAACCCACTATGATGGCAGCATTTTTGTATTTAGGTGCTGGTTTGGGAATGTTTGTTTATAGCATTGTTTCCAAGGCAACAGGAAAGGCAACACCCACCGAACCGCTGACAAAGAAGGAACTGCCCTACACGATTGCAATGGTGATTCTGGACATCATTGCCCCCATTCTCTTGATGTTTGGTATCAAATTCTCTAATGCAGCAAATGTTTCCCTGATTAACAATTTTGAGATTGTCGCAACCTCTCTGATTGCCTTATTTGTTTTCAAAGAGGTTATCTCCAAAAGATTGTGGATTGCCATTACATTGGTGACGGTTGCAAGCGTTATCCTTTCTTTTGAGGGTGCTGGGACATTTGAGTTCAACAGCGGTTCTTTGTTCGTTTTCGGTGCGTGTCTGTGTTGGGGCATCGAAAACAACTGCACCAGAATGATTAGCAATAAGAGTTCCATTGAAATCGTTGTTATCAAAGGTACTTTCTCTGGACTTGGCAGTTTGATTGTTGCTTTGACGATTGGTGAAAGCATCCCCTCTGTTCTTTGGACGGTGTGCGTATTGTTGCTTGGCTTTGTTGCCTATGGATTGAGTATCTATTTCTATGTCATGGCCCAGAAAGATTTGGGGGCAACCAAAACAAGTGCTTACTACTCCGTTGCCCCGTTTCTTGGTGTGGCATTTGGTATGTTGATTTTAGGCGAAAGACCTGCAATCCAATTCTACTTTGCCTTGGTTGTGATGATTGTCAGCACATATTTTATGATTAAAGACACAATCGAATTGCAACATACCCATGAGCATAATCATACCCATACCCACGAACATACCCATGGCGATACTGTCCATTCCCATGAGCATACCCATACCCACACCCATACCCATATCCATGTCCACGGTGAGGACAGCAACAATCACCAACATAGTCATACAGTAATGCCCCATGAGCATTTGCACACTACTTGACCAATTCCAATTTAAATTTAACAAAATGAAGATTCCGAAGGAATCCACCTCGATTATGCATTATGCATTATGAATTATGCAAAAAGGAGTTCCACTATGCTTATCACTAACCCTCTTTCCCTTAAGTCCTACACAACCGAAAACCGTATCTGGCAAGGTATTCCCAGTATCGAGGTTACCGAGAAGGGCAGAATCTTCCTGACCTTCTATTCGGGCGGTACAAGAGAAGACTACGGAAACTATGTAATGCTTATAAAATCAGACGATGACGGCAAAACCTTTTCCGAGCCGATTGCGGTTGCCTACAAGGACGAAAATCATCGCTGCTACGATCCCGCATTATGGATTGACCCGCTGGGCAGACTCTGGTTTATCTGGGCGGTTATGCCCGCAAACGGTGTTTTTGCTTCTATATGCGATAATCCCGATGCAGACGAGCTTGTGTTCTCCGAGCCTCGCAAAATCGGTGAGGATGTTATGATGTGCCGTCCCACGGTGCTTTCCACGGGAGAATGGCTTTTCCCGATTGCGGTGTGGAGAAGAGGACTTGTTCCTCACACATGGCAGGAATCAAAAATATCCGACGCAGAAACAGGTGCTTTCCTTTATAAGACCACAGACCACGGCAAGACCTTCACAAGACTCGGCGGTGCGAGAGTTAACGGCAGAAGCTTTGACGAGCATATGTCCCTTGAGCTTTCCGACGGCAGAATAAGAGTTTTTGTCCGTACGGGCTACGGAATAGGTGCGGCGGATTCCTATGACCGTGGTAAGACCTTCGGCGAGTCCTTCGACACGGGCTATGGCGGTCCCTGCTCGAGATTCCACATAACACGCCTTTCCTCGGGAAGACTTCTTATGATTAACCACTTTGCCTACACCGGCAGAAACAATCTTTACGCTATGCTCTCCGAGGACGAGGGCAAGACCTGGAAGTACAAGCTTCTTCTTGATGAGCGAAACGAGGTTTCTTATCCCGATGCTGTCGAGAGAAACGGCTATATTCACATAACCTACGACAGAGAGCGCGGCGGATTTATGGGATGCTTCGAGTCGGCATACTCCAAGGCACGAGAGGTGCTTGTGGCGAAAATCACGGAGGAGGACATCATAAACGGCTCTCTTTGTTCTGACGGATATCTAAAAAGGGTAGCATCAAAGCTCGGAAAATACTGCCGTGATGATGTGGAAAATCCCTATCTTGACCTTCGCAAGTACACAAGTGCCGATGCGGCAAAGCAGATAATGAAGGACCATCCGAAGGAAAAATATATTTCGGTTGTGTTCAACGCATTCTCCGTAAACTGCACCAATATGCACAAGGTTGACTGCGACAAGCTTGACGAACTTATATCCCGCCTCGAGAGCGGTGACGGCTATGCGGATGAGATACTCGAGGAAATCATCACGCTGGTAAAGGGCGTAACGGAAACAACGGCACAGTCCGCACCGATAGTTGACAGAATAAAGCAAATAATCGAGGACAGCCTTGAGTCGGACATTTCAATAGCGCAGGTCGCAGAAAAGGCGGGCATGAGCAAACACTATATGTCCCACGTTTTCAAGAAGTCTACGGCAATAACCGTGGTTGAGTACAAGAACGAGCTGAAGCTCACCAAGGCGAAAAAGCTTCTTGTCACCACGGACGACAGCGTAACAGACATTGCTTACGCCTGCGGCTTCTCAAGCGCAAGCTACTTTGCGGAGCGCTTCGCAAAGAGTGAGGGGATGCTGCCTTTGCAGTACAGGAATCTTAATAAGAAATAAGTAAAAAATCCGTACACGATTTGTGTACGGATTTTTTGGAGCCGGTGGAGGGATTTGAGCCGTCGGTCTTATGATTATTTTTTTGTTGCATCATACGATTATGGATTTTCAATGCAGATTGAATCATTCATATTTTTGTGCTATAATTTGAATGAAAGATATTTATAAACAGTTCGATAAACAAGAATTTGACGGAGAGAAAATGGATTACTACAAGCAGATATTCAAACGAAAATCCTTTCATATATTCAAAAATACTGATACACTGACCGAGGGCGAAGTTCAAGGACTAAAAGACTTTATTGAAACGGTTAAACCGCTCAACCCCGAAATCAAAACAGAGATTTGCATTGTGCCCGAAAGCGAAACCACTTGCAAAAGAGGTGGGCAATACTGTATCTTGTTTTACAGCGAAACAAACGGTGAGTATTTGCGAAATATCGGATATATTGGAGAACAGATTGATTTATATCTTGCATCACAGAATATCGGTGCTTTGTGGTTTGGTATCGGAAAACCGCAAAATATGCAGGTGAACGGTCTTGATTTTGTCATTATGATCTCAATAGCAAAAATGCCCGAGGATATGTTCCGCAAAGATATGTTCAAATCAAAGAGAAAACCCTTGAATGAAATTTGGAATGGTGATACGCTTCGTGTTGCAGAGATTGTTCGTTTCACTCCAAGTGCTTGCAATACACAACCTTGGATTGTCGAAAATACAAGCAATAGCTTGATGATATACAGATTTAAGAAGCCCGGTAAGAGAGGAATTATGCCTGCCGATAAAGTGCGGTATTACAATAAAATTGATATGGGGATATTCCTTTTTATGTTGGAAGCTTGCCTTGAACACGAGGGCTATGCTTATGAAAGAACCCTTTTTGCAGATACAACGGAAGATAGTATTGAACAAACCTTAATTGCAAAATATACATATTCAAGCAAATAAACAAATTCCAATTTGTCGAACAGATAAGAGCGGAGGAAAATCCTCCGCTCTTGTTATATTTCGAGAGCAATCGACAGTAAAATATAATAAACAAATCCAAATGGAAAGAATATAGAAAATCAAGTAAAACAGGCAAAAACAAAAATCCCCACACGGAAATCCGTATGGGGATATTTTGGAGCTGGTGGAGGGATTTGAACCCTCGGCCTACTGATTACGAATCAGTTGCGCTACCCCTGCGCCACACCAGCAATATTACCATATTATATTACCACAAATTCGCCCGTTTGTCAAGAGGAAAAATACATTTTTTGAAAATACCGCCCCGACGGCTCTGATTTGTCTCAAAAAGCTAAAAACACTATTGACTTCACATTGCTTTAGGAGTATAATGGCAACAGAAACGGAGATGATTTTATGTGTACCTCAAAGGTGCTCGAAAAAATAGACGAGCTGAACGAAGAATATATCGGCGTGTGGGAAAGCTTCTGCAACATCGAAAGCCCGACGGCTGATAAAAATGCGGTGGATGAGGCTTCCGAATATATACTTTCATTTGCGAGAAAAATGGGCTGGGAGATTACCGAAAATACCCAGGCGGTTTCGGGAAATGCTTACTGTATTACAATGAATGCGGACTCAAAGGAAAAGCCTGTCTGCCTCTCGGGTCACGTTGATACCGTGCATCCCAAGGGTGACTTCGGTTATCCTCCCGTGAGAATCGACAGAGAAGCAGGCAAAATATACGGACCCGGTGTTGAAGACTGCAAGGGTGGTATCGTTTCGGCACTTCTTGCAATGACGGCTCTTGCCGAGTGCGGGTACACCGAAAGACCCGTAAAGCTTATTCTTCAGTCGGATGAGGAAATTTCAAGTATTTCCAGCGGTAAGAAAACAATTGAATTTATGCGTGATTGCTCGCTTGATGCGGTTGCATTCCTCAACTGTGAGGGACATTCCAAGGGCAAGCTCGTTGTTGTGCGCAAGGGCATTATCCGATTTGTGCTTGATATAAAGGGCGTTGCGGTACATTCCTGCAATTGCTACGACGGCAAGAGCGCAATTCTTGAGGCGGCTCACAAGATAATCGAGCTTGAAAAATGGAAGGACAGAAACGGCATCACCTGCAACTGCGGTATCATAAACGGCGGAACTACGCCCAACACCGTGGCCGAACTCTGCTCTGTTGTTGCGGATATCCGCTATGCCACGGAGGAGCAGCTGGACGAGGTAAAAAAGCGTGTTGCCGAGATTGCCGAGACCTCCTATATCGGCGGTACTTCCTGTACTCTTTCAATAAAGAGCGAGAGAATATGCATGGAAAAGAACGAGCGCAATATGAATCTTCTGGAAGCAATAAGAAAAATTTTCGCAAAATACGGAATTGACGATGTTGAGGCAGGCGGAAGCAACGGTGGCTCGGATGCGGCGTGGATGTCCTATTACGGCATTCCCACGGTTGACTCGATAGGTACTCACGGCGGAAGCATCCACTCAAAGAACGAGTATGCTTGTATTGATTCGCTGGCAAAGTCCGCCAAAATGATTGCATCTATAATCTGCGATATCTGATTTTCGGGAGGACACAAAATGAATATTTCAACATATGTAATGCGAAGCGGATATGACGGAAGGAAGTGCTTTGTCCACGCAAGATTCTGCGAGGCACCGGGCTTTCTGATTACAACGGCACAGTATCTTGATGTTTCGGGATGCGACCTTTTCGGCGGTATCTATTCATCAAAAAGCTACGACGGCGGTAAGACCTGGACGGAATTCGCTCCCGAGGAAAATCTCGTTACCTTTGAAAAGAACGGCTATACGATAGCGGGCTGTGACGGTACTCCGATGTACCACAAAAAGAGCGGTAAGGTTATCGTCATCGGTCACACGGCACAGTACGAAAAGGACGGCAAGATTCCCGCAGTCAGAGAAAGAAGCACCTGGTACAGTGTTTATGACGAGGAAAAGGGTGCTTTCGGCGAGATGAAATTCGTAAAAATGCCCGAGGGATACGAAAACTGCGGAAACGGATGCGGACAGAGTATTGAAACGGCAAACGGCGACCTTCTTATTCCCGTTTACTATCTTAAGGACGGCACAAATCCGATGTTCGGCATAACCTCCGCCTCCGTGATGCGTTGCACCTTTGACGGTGAGACAATAGAATTTGCGGAAATAGGCAACGAATTAAGCCTTGATATTCCGAGAGGTCTGGGTGAGCCGTCGGTATGCTTCCACAAGGGAGTATATTATCTTACACTCCGCAACGACGAATGTGCTCTTTGGGCGACAAGTGAGGACGGACTTCACTTCGGACACATCCACCTCTGGAGCTGGGATGACGGAAGTATTCTTCAGAGCTACAACACCCAGCAGCACTTTATGACAATAAACGGTGAATTATATCTTGTTTACACAAGAAGAGGCGCAGACAACGACCACGTTTTCCGTCACAGAGCCCCGCTTTTTGCGGCAAAGGTAAACGAGAAGGTACAGCTTATCCGTGAAAGTGAAATAGCCGTTGTCCCCGAGCGTGGAGCAAGGCTTGGCAACTTCTGTGCGTTGACGATGAATGACGGCAGAGGAGCTGTTATGGCCGCGGAATGGATGCAGCCGATTGGGTGCGAGAAATACGGAAGCGATAATTCGGTGTTTGTTTCGTTTATCGGAAATTAAGAATGCAAATTCAAGGAATAAGCTTTATGGAAAAAGATTTTTTCACGCCCCCCGAATCACATAAGCTTCCAACTTCGATTATGCATTATGAATTATGAATTAAATTTCGGCATACCTCCGTGCAAAGGAAGTATGCCGTTATTTTTTGTCTGAAAATCAATATTTGAATCTTATCATATTCCATGAATGCTTCTTGAGTACAACCGTATGCTCCGCACTCTTTGCCTTGTCGAACTCGACATTTATCGGTGCAACGTTCTCGACATCCGCACCGTTTGTTATGCACATATCGTCGTGGTAAAGCATAACGTGCTCGATAGTTTCACATTCTCCGAAGCTTTCAAAGGAGAGAGTCAGCTCCATATCCTCCTCGAGATTTCTGTTGACCGCAAATACGCAGATTTCTCTCTTTTCTTCGTTGTTTATAACGGAGCTTTCGATATAGGGAACGACATCCGCATATTTGGTCTTGTAGCTGTCGCACTCCGTTATGGTCTGCATAACCGTGCCTCTGCCGTAGTTCGAGCCGTACATAAAGGGATAGTATATCGTCTGACACCAAGCCTTACCGCCCTTTTCCGTCATGATGGGGGCGATTATGTTTACAAGCTGGGCAAGACACGCCATTTTGATTCTGTCGCAGTTGTTCTGAAGTGTCATAAGCATACAGCCCACAAGGAGCGCATCCTGAAAGTCGTAGATGTCCTCCATAATTGCGGGAGCTTCCTCCCAGTTTATGCCTCTTCTGTGGGAGTCGTGATACCATACATTCCATTCGTCGAAGGAAAGATTTATGGTCTTGTTCGAATGCTTCTTTGCCTTGACAGCATCGCAGATTGCGGTAACGCCCTTGATGAATTTGTTCATAAGAACGCTTCTTCCGATGAAGTCCGCCGTGTCACCCTCGTTGCCGTAGTAGGTGTGGAGCGAGATGTAATCAACGTTGTCGTAGGCGTGATTAAGCACCGTCCATTCCCAGTCGCCGAAGGTGCTTATGTTGTAGCCCGAGCTTCCGCACAGTACAAGCTCGATTGAGCTGTCTGTCCACTTCATAACCTTTGCGCTTTCGAGTGCGACTCTTCCGTATTCCTCTGCGGTCTTATGACAAATCTGCCACGGACCGTCCATTTCGTTGCCGAGACACCACACCTTTACGCCGTGAGGCTCCGTGTGACCGTTGTCCGCTCTCATTTTTGCGTATTTAGTATCGCCCTTGACATTGCAGTATTCAACAAGATTTCTCGCATCGTCCGCACCTCTTGTGCCGAGGTTTACCGCCATCATAACCTCGGAATCCACCTTTTTTGCCCAATCGCAGAATTCGTCCGTGCCGAACTGATTGGTTTCGGTGGAAAACCAGGCAAGCTCCATTCTCTTGGGTCTCTTTGCCTTGTCGCCTACACCGTCCTCCCAGTCGTAGCCTGAAACGAAATTGCCTCCGGGATAGCGGACAATCGGAACATTCAGCTTTTTTACAAGGTCGATAACGTCCTGTCTGAAGCCGTTTTCGTCTGCTGTGGGGTGGTCGGGCTCGTAAATGCCCGTGTATACCGCTCTTCCGATATGCTCGATGAATGAGCCGTAGATTCGCTTGTCGATTTCGCCTACGGTGTAGCTTTTGTTTACCGTGATTTTTGCTTTCATTTCTTTATCTCCTTTTTAAAAGATATGATGCTGAGTACATTATAACCTATTGACAAACAAAATGCAATACATTATAATGCTGATATACTGACTTTTTGTGCTTTTTTTGGAGGGCGTAATGAAAATAGTTAAAGTCGGCTGCAACTACAGACATTCGGAAAAATTTGTAATCAACAGACCCTGCGGCTCGGGAGACTGGGTTCTGCTTGTCGTAAGAACCAAGGCGTTTTTCACCTTCGGAGAGAAAACCATTATCAGCGACAAGAATGCGGTTATGATGTACAGAAGGGGCACGCCCCAGCACTACGGTGCATACGGTGAAGGCTTTGCAAACGACTGGATTCACTTTGAGCTTTCCGACGATGAGGAAGCCGAAATAACAGCCCTCGGCATCCCCTTTGATACGGTTCTGTATCCGTCCACATCCTCCGAGCTTTCCGCATTTATAAACGGCATTTTCACCGAGCGACATTCATCGAATCCACACAGGGACGAGGCTATGGAGCTTTATTTCAGGCTCATACTTATGAAGCTTTCCGACGGCATTTCACCAAAGAACGCAACCGACAAGAAGCCGTTTTACACGGAGCTTACCGCACTTCGCAATGAAATAGCCTCCGCACCGACAAGGACACACCGTATTGAGGATATGTGCAGGTCACTCGGGATAAGCAGGTCATATCTTCAGCATTTATACAAGCAGTATTTCGGTGTTTCCGTCGTGCAGGACATAAAGCTGTGTCGGATGGAGTACGCAAAGTATCTGCTTTCGGGGACGGATATGACGGTTTCCAACATAGCCTTTGAGTGCGGGTACGCAACAGACGTTCATTTTATGCGTACCTTCAAGAAATCCGTCGGCATCTCCCCCACCGATTACCGCAAAATCAATTCTGCGATTTCCGACGGGGCCTCGGGTATGCGGAGCCACGATTCGTTCCGTGTGTGATTTCGGACGGTATTCCGATTCGGATAACAATTTGTACCGATTGACTACAAAAAATACAATTACCCTATAGACACGACCCGAATTTTATGCTAAACTATATCTGTAAAACGCAGAATGCACGGGCATATGCCCTATTTATATAACGGAGGTACGAAAATGTACAAGATTGACTACAAGGTTCATAACATCATAGAGCCCGCTGTCCTTTCGGATGTAAAGCTTATGGGCGTAATCGGCGAAAAGCTTGACAGAGTTATTCATCAGAGACTCTCGGGCGAATATGCACAAGCTGAGGTATTCGGCGAAGCTGAAAGCGCATTCGAGCACTGCACCGACGGCGACAACGCTCCCATCGGAAGCTTTCAGGGCGAGTTCTGGGGCAAGCAGATTGTTTCCGCTTGCCGTGCTTATAAATATACAAAGGACGAATCCCTTCTTAAGTTTATAAAGGAAAGCTGTGCGAGAATTATCGCTCATCAGAGAGAGGACGGCTTCCTCGGTACGTACAAGGACCCGAAGCAGATTTTCCGCTGTCCCGAAAGAATAGGCATAGAAAGACTGGGTTGGCCCTGTAACTGGAACTGGAACATCTGGGGCAGAAAGTATACTCTCTGGGCTCTTCTTGAGGCATATGAGATTACGGGCGACGAAAATCTTCTCGGTGCTGCTGTAAAGGCTACAAATCAGCTTATAGATATGCTTGACGAAATGGGCGCAAGAATCTGCGAGACAGGTACTCTCGACGGTCAGCCCTCGGGCTCTATCCTTAAGCCCATACTTATACTTTACAGAGTAACGGGCAACAAGAAATACCTTGATTTCGCCCTTGAAATTGCAAAGGAATGGGAGGATGATGAAACCTGCTGTACAAAGCTTATTCCTCTGTCACTTCGCGGAGTTCCCGTTCACGAATGGGGTCAGTACACAACCAAGTACACACCTCAGTCAAAATACAACCCTTACGGTGAGGAGGGCAAGCCCGTATTCAGCCTTCGTGACTCCGTTCCCGAGCTCAAGGGCAAGGTTTACGAAATGCAGTCCTGCTTTGACGGTATGCTCGAGCTTTACAGAGTTACGGGCGTGGAAAAATACTTCGAGGCGGCAAAGTGCTATTTCGAGCTTCTTGTTGAATACGAATACAACACACTCTGCTCCGTAGGCTTCAACGACAAGTTCCTAAAAGCGTCCAAGTATCAGAACTCCCTTTCAGAGCTTTGCGATGTCATCCACTTTATGCGCCTTGCAACAGAGCTCCACAGACTCACGGGCGAGGCACGCTACCTTGACTACGCCGAGCTTGGCTTTGTAAACTGCTTCCTTGCGGGCGTAACAAGAGACGGCTCGTGGGGTGCAAGATGCGTAAGAGCGGCGGAGGCACATTTCTTTATTCACGACCAGGCGGGCTTCAGCAAGAATCACTGCTGTGTAAACAATATGCCCCGAGGATTTTTCAATATTGCCGAATCTTTTGTTACAGCAAACAAGGACGAGGTTATGGTAAACTTCTACACAAAGGCAAATATAACCGTTCATCCGATGGAAGGCGAGTTTGTTAATGTTGAAATCTCCGACGGATACCTTAAAAAGTGCGAGGTAACTCTTAAGATAAGCGCAAGCCTCAAGGCAAGAAACGCACGCACGCTCAAGCTCAGAATTCCCGAATGGAGTAAGTACACGGTTGTTATAACACCCGAAAAGACACTTGCTCTTAACGAGAGCGGATGCTACTACTCTCTCCCCCTTTCAAACGGTGAAACGGAAATCACAATCAAGTTTGACAACACGCCCAGACTTATCGAGGGCAAATACGAATGGGACTTCTATCCAATGACGCCTTTACTTACTCACAACTACAGAGCGAATGTCAAGTACCCCATAAATCTCGACACACTTATAGACAAGAATCACGCAACGATCTTTGTAGGTCCGGTGCTTCTTGCAAGAACACTTGACCTCGGTGCGACAATCGACGACATCAGAGCTAAAGATACGGTTGTCGGCGGCAACTACTCCGTCAAGGCTGTGCCGATTGATGTTGAGGGGACTGCGTGTGCATACGAGCTTTCCTTCTACTCACCCGATGAAAACCGCAAGGACTTTACAATCAGGATGTGCGATTTTGCTTCGGCGAGCGACACGGAAGAATATAAGGAGTATAGATTTACTGTGTTTATTTGATGACGGAAGGTTGGTTGAAGGGGCAAATTCGGAATTCGGAATTCGGAATTACGGTATGGTATACAATATCGGCAAAGGAATAAAGGACAAGAATCACCCCACAAAAACCAAATTCGCGCAACAACAATTCAAACAAATAAAAATTTTTCTCCGAAAAGCTTTCTCATAAGACTGCTCCGCGGTCTTGATTATGCATTATGCATTATGAATTATGCATTAAAAAAGACGGGTATCTCACGATACTCGTCTTTCTTGTTTTAGTATGTAATCTTATATTCCAACGCCTTGCCGTTTCTTTCGCTTGTTCCGGCGATGAAGGTTGCGGTGCTTCCGTCGTATTCGAAGGGAATTTCCGTACCTCCGAGTGTAACGGATGCGGGCTTCTTGCCGAAGATTTCTACCGTCATATCCTTTTCGGGCTGCATCGGCTTTATTTCGGGAATGGAGTTCTTCCAGATGTTGTGACCGTTGTCGGGTCTGCCGTCAAAGCTGCCTGTTCTCGGATTTATTACAAGGTCGAAGCCGTTTTCCGTGCTGTTTTTGGTTTCGATTACCGTCTCGGCATAAATGCCCTTTTCGTAGTCGTATGTAAAGCCGTCGTCCTCGAAGAGAGCAAAGGAGGCATCACAGCCCGGGTATACCTTGATTATATAGTCGTGCTGCTTTTCAAGAACGTACTTCTGAGGCTTCATTGTGACTATAACACTGCCGCACTTAACAAACAGCGCACCGCCCTTGCCCTCGGGGATTTCGTAGGTTATATCGCCCTCGTAGATGTCGCCCGTGAAGTAGTCTATCCACTTACCCTCGGGAAGCTTCAGGTTCATATCGAATGCACCTACATAGAAGCTGTCGCCAAGCATATATGCGTTGTTGGTCTGATCGAATTTCGTTGTGTCCTCGAACATAAGAGGAAGCGGACGCATAATCGGAAGCCCGGTTGCGTATGCCTTATGCGCCATTGTGTAGATGTAGGGAATAAGCGAGGAACGAAGATTTGAGTAGAAGCGGATTGTTTCCTCTGTTTCATCATCCATAAACCACGGATATTTCCAGTTTGCCCAGCAGAAGTACTGCGACCACGGAAGCAAAAATCCGTAATGCAAGCCCATAGGGTCAATGTCAATATCGCAGGAGGTGTTGGAGTGACCGCACATTGCGTAGTTGAGAAGCGATGCTACCGTCTTGGGTCCTCCGCCCGTGTCACCTGCCCAGGTTGCGGCGTACTTCTGTGTACCCGTGAATGCTCCTGCGGTGTAGAGAAGAAGTCGTATGTCGGTGTAGTCGCGGAAGCCCTCTGTCATCTGCTTTGCGAGAATTACGGGGTATATGTTGTGCACCTCATCATCGGTATACTTTTCCGCCCAGAGTCTGTCGGGATGCTTTACAACCTGAGTACAGCCGTCAAGCTTGAATGCGGCGGCACCGTTGTCCACGAATTTTTTAAGATGCTCAAACCAGGGCTCGCCCTTCTTTGTGATTTTGTCTATTCTTGTGTCCGTTGCGAAATTATCGTCAAGGATTACCGCATCGGGAGTGAATGTGTTTTCCTCGGTCTTTGCCGCCTCGTTGTCCTCCTCGTAAAGAAGGTCGTAGTTTTCGCAGAGCCAGAGGGACAGCTGCATGCCCATTTTTCTCATGGCAAAGAAGAAGGAGAAGTGGTCCGACTGATTATCCGCCTTCCAGTGAGGCAGGTAAAATCTTTCCTTGCTCCAGCTCTTGTTGACAGACTGGTCGTAATGATTTTCCATCCAGGACGGCTCAAGACCCATTGTATCGCAGGGGATATTTCTGTCACGTATGGTGCGGATATCCCAGAGAAGGCTTCTCGCATCCGTCTGCTCGTTCTGTACGAAGGTAAGACCGTAGGCGAATTTCGGGAGCATCATGGGTCTGCCCGTGATTTCCGTAATTTTTGAAAGAAGCTCTGCAAGGCTGTCGCCCGTAAAGAGATAGTAGTCTACCTCGCCTCCGAGGACATCAACAGTGAGCACGCCCTCCTTGTCCTTGCCGTAATTGAAGATGCTGCGGTAGGTACAGTTAAGAACAAACGCCCATCCGTCTGTGCTCATAAACACGGGCATAGGTCCGTAACCGACCACATTCTTTATGTCGATATCGATTTTCATACCGCGCATTTCTATGGCGTCTCTTGTAGCGTCACCCATACCGAAGAAGCGTTCCTTTTCGGACATCGGGATTTCAAGATGATAGTATCCGTTACGCTTTTCATAGCTGATTTTTACATCTCTTTTGGCTTTGAGAAGCACGGTGCAATCGTCAACGAGAGTGCATCCGTTATCGGGAGCGGATTCTGTGTCCTTTTTAAGGATGTTGTAGCGGTAAAGCATACTGCGGTTGGGGTTGCCCTCGTTTATGTGGTATGCCTTGTTGCCGAGGCTTTTAAGGTTAAGCATTTCGGGAATCCTTTCTGTGGGGAAATTAATTTTGTGCTTTGAAAAATCCGAAATCCGCACGGTGCTTTTGCAAAAATGCTCCGTCGAAATCGGATTTCGGATTAAACTGCTTTACTTTCCGTTGTGTACAACAACATGAGGATAAGAGAATTCGATACCGTTCTTTGCGAAGCTTTCTCTTATAGTCTCAAGTACGTCGAAATATACATTCCAGTAGTCCGCACTGTCTACCCACATACGAACAGTGTATTCGATGTCGTTTGCATTGTATGCGCTGAGTCTTACGGTTGCCTTGTTGGCATCGTCCTTCTTGATGCGGGCATCCTTTTCGATAACCTCGAAAATAGCCTTCTGTACGGCTTCCGTGGAAGCTTCGTAGGATGCGCTCACCTTGATTTCAACACGGCGAAGAGGCTCTACGGAATAGTTTGTGATTCTGCTTGCGCACACATCTCCGTTGGGAATCATTTCGATTTTCCCGTCGGGAGTCTTAAGAGTTGTTCTCATAAGCTCGATTTCCTTGACAGTACCGCCGACACCTGCGATTTCAACATAGTCACCTGACTTGAAGGGCTTGGAAATGAGGATGGTAATACCTGAGAAAATGTTGGTCATTATGTTCTGGAACGCAAGTGAAAGTGCCAGAGTTATAACACCGAGCACGGTTACAAGCGATGCGGTATTTACTCCGCAGGAATCCGCAATAATTATAATGGCAATAGCCCAGAGTATAATCTTGAATGCCGTCTTGACAAAGCCGTAAACGCCCTTTTCGAGCTTGCTCTTTTCCATAATCGCGCCCGCAATCTTCATAAATACGCCGATTACAAGCTTACAAATGATGAGAAGCACCAGCGGCTTTGCTATAAATCCGCATATTGCAACTATGTTGCCTGTTGTGAAAAGCTCCTTGATTTCTTCCATTTTTCTTACTCCTTTGAATTAAAAATTTTTATTTTCGGTGCGGATTTTCTCCGCATCACCTACACGGAAACGAGCTTTGCTTAAAGCTCAATATCGATTTCGTATCTGTCATCGATAAGCAGATACTCCACGCCCATCTCGTCGTGCTCGCGTGCGATTGCGGCGTTATCCTCGAGGACACTTTCCTGCGTGCACCAGCTGTCGTCGAGGCGGTTTTCTATTACGCAGGCGTATTTCTTTACGTCGTCAAAATGATTTCTTATGTATTTTTCACTCAGGACAAGACAGATATATTTTATGTGCTTAAGGTATTCTTCGCCAAAATCCTTTGCCCAGTCTGCGGGGATATAGCATCCCTCGACCGTAAGATTCTGATTGTTTTCGATGGCGGTCTTGACCATCTCGCGCACAATCGGCCAGAGATACTCTTTAAGCTCTGCATCGTCCATAGGCGTGAGAGTTGTGTTACCGCTTCGGATAAGACCCATTTTTATGTGGTCGATGGATACATAGGGGTATTTGTATTTTTCAAGAATTCGCTGTGCCAGTGCCGTTTTTCCCGCGTGGGATGCGCCGTTTATCAGGATTATCATAGAGGACTCCTTGGTTTTTTCGTTGGTTTTTTATTACATTATACTCCCATTTTATGAATATTTCAATTGATTCCGCACGGGGAAATATGCTTTTTTCGGCGAAATATGTCAAAAAAAGCGCAATTTCTGTCATTTTGTTACATGGAACTTGACAAGAAAGAGCATATGTGATATAATCTATACATAGTAAGAATTGATGTATAAAATTGGTAATAACAACCAAACTCATCTATATAGTGCACAAATACGAAAGGTCAGAATTATGAAAAACGCCAACGCGAATACTCCGATTCCCGACGCAACAAATTACACCGATTTCTCCACGGATATCCAGAAGGATTACATAGACAGAATTGCTATTCTCAGCAGAAAGAGAAAAATCTGCCGACGCAAGAAGAGAGCTTTCGGCTACACCGCCAAGGTGACAATCTTCCTCTCACTTATTCTCCTTGCGACACGCCTTATAATCAAAGCGGCAACCGGAGAGGATAAGCACGGCTTCACATTTGCAAGTATGCTTTCCATCATAGTGTGCATTGTCACATGCTACGCCTCCGAGCAGGAAATGAAGAAGGAAAACAAGCATATTACAGCCATCTCATTCCTTGAGGGAGCTATCGACTCAACGGACAAAATCTGATACGGGCAAAAGAGCAGCTCAGTTTGAGCTGCTCTTATTATATCTTCCGTTTGCTTTAAGAAATTCTACATACTCTTCAAAAGTATAATCCGCACCCTTTTCGTGCATTTCAGCTGCCGCTTCCTTGCCTACATATCTGTAGTGCCACGGCTCATAGTAGATGCCCGTGACGTCCGTTTTGCCTTTGGGGTAACGGAGAATGAAGCCGTATTCATGGCAGTGTGCCATAAGCCACTTCTGCTCGGGAGTGTTTTCCTGCGATTCATTCAAAACAGTATTCTTTGCGGATACAATATCAAGTGCATATCCTGTATGGTGTTCACTTGTACCGGGAATTGCAGTCCACTTTGCGGTTTCGTCAAGGGCCTCCTGCTCGGAAAGTCCCGCTTCCCTATTTTTTTTAAGACGCTTGTTAAAAAGATTTTCCTGATATTCAATGGTGCGTGTAGACGAGCATATGTAAGGACTCAACCCCGCTTTACGCATATCTGCAAGCATCTGAACAATATCCGCGTGTGCTCCGACATCAATATAATGTCCTTCTATTGCCCTGGTATTGCGTTTAAAATCTGCAGGAAGATAATTCCAAGGATTTACAAGAAGAAGATACTTGTCTCCGGTGTAAGTTTCCGGCTTGTTTATGGGCTTCTCCCTTTGTATGGTCGTAAGTCCGTCCTGCTGATTTGCAGAAGGTACTGTCTTCGGCTCTTCAACTATCGGTGGCTGAGGTATTTCCTTTACGGGCTCCTCTTTTTTGGGCTCTTCCTTTGTGGGCTCCTCCTGCTTTGGAGCTTCTTCCTTAATCTCGATGTTTTCGGACTCTTCCTTCTTTACTTCCTCCGTCTTTTCTTCATTTACATCGGCGGAAACGGAAGGTTTCGGCTCTTTTTTGTCTGTAGCAACCGTGCTTCCGCCACCCGGGGTAGGCATGGGAATATAGTTTTCGCTGACGGTGTTCTTTGTACAGCTGAACATCGTACCTGCAAGAAGGATTGCGCATATACCGCATATTACTCTTTTAATCATTTTTTCTCCCTCACCTCAGTTTGCTTTGAACATTGTGCTTTCACCGTCGGCGTTCCTTTCGTCACCGTCGAAAATCATTTCGAAAAGCGACTGTGCGAAAAGCTCGTGCATTTCTCTTTTGGGGTGGTTTATGTAGTTGGCAAGAAGCTTTGTTGTGTCCTCTGTTTCGGAAAGCTTCTTCCACTTTGCGTAGCAATCGCAGACGCCTACGTTCATTTCCTTTGCGAGTGCAACCGCCTTTTCCATATACATATCCATTCTGCCCTCGGTCTGTACCTTTGCGGTTAATGCGGCGTACTCAAGGTACTTTTCCTCCGTACCCGGTGCAACGTATGTGTTGAGCATATTGGGGGTGAGGAATATAACGTCACAGACAGCAGAGCATCTTTCGAATATCACACGGAGTGAACCAAGATAATCGTCAAGGTCACGGTTAACATCGTTAAGACCGAAGCAGACGATAACAAGGTCGGGATTGTGGCAAAGCACCTGACTGTCGATTCTGCCGATGGAATCCTTTGCCGTGATACCGCCTATGCCTGCGTTGATTACATTTACGGGGACATAATTGCGAACGGCGTTTATCTTTTCCTTGAGAAGCTGATGGTAAACGGTATCGTAGAATATTTCGCCCGCACCTACAGCACCGTGGGTTACGCTGTCACCGAAGGCTACTATGGTAATCGGTCCGTGCTCTATAAGGCCGTCGTAATTGAGGTTGATTTTTTCTTTTATTTTCATTTTGTGATTCCTTTCAGATTTTGCAATACTCATATATAAACTATTCTATCACCCGAATCGAAATTTGTCAACAAAACAGCTTGATTTTTTTAAAAAAATGTATATCTTAACCTTTAGGCAATTGAAATTTTAAAAAAATAATGATAAAATAATTTGGTAGTTGAAATATACACACGAATTTGTTTATTATTCTTTATATACCGAAAGGAACTAAAAATGATAAGAATAGGAATTTACGGCTACGGCAACCTCGGCAGAGGCGTAGAATGTGCGATAAAGCAGAATGCGGATATGGAACTTGTGGGCGTATTCACAAGACGTGACCCCTCAACCGTCAAGACAGTAACCGGCGCAAGCGTATACCACGTTGACGATGCACTTTCCATGACGGACAAAATAGACGTTATGATTATCTGCGGAGGCTCTGCAACAGACCTTCCCGTGCAGACACCCGCACTTGTAAAGCACTTCAATGTAATCGACAGCTTTGACACCCACGCAAAGATTCCCGAGCATTTCGCAAATGTTGATGCCGCGGCAAAGGAAAGCGGAAAAATCGGCATCATCTCCTGCGGATGGGATCCCGGTATGTTCTCAATCAACAGACTTTACGCAATGAGCGTGCTTCCTGACGGCGAGTCCTACACCTTCTGGGGCAAGGGCGTAAGTCAGGGTCATTCGGATGCCATAAGAAGAATAGACGGCGTTGCGGATGCAAGACAGTATACAATTCCCGTTGAGACAGCACTTGAAGCGGTAAGAAGCGGAAAGAATCCCTCTCTTACCACCCGTGAAAAGCACACAAGAGAATGCTTTGTTGTAGCAAAAGAGGGCGCTGACAAGGCAAGAATCGAAAACGAAATCAAGACAATGCCCAACTATTTTGCAGACTACGACACCACCGTACACTTCATAAGTCAGGAGGAGCTCAACCGTGACCACAGCGGAATTCCTCACGGCGGATTTGTAATCAGAAGCGGTAAGACGGGCAAGGATCTTGAGAACAACCACATCATAGAATACAGCCTCAAGCTTGACTCCAACCCCGAATTTACGGCAAGCGTTATCGTTGCTTATGCGAGAGCCGCATACAAGCTTTCCGCAAACGGCGACAAGGGCTGCAAGACGGTATTCGACATTGCACCTGCAATGCTCTCCCCTCTTTCGGGAGAAGAAATCAGAAAGAATCTTCTTTAAGAAAATCAAAGACCGACACGCGACGGTGCCGGTCTTTTTTGTGTTCACTTTTTCATTTTTTCGATATATTCGTCCATTCTCGCACCGATAGGTGTTTCATCCGCATAATATCCTTCGGGAATTCTGCCGATTTCGTATGCGAGTGCTTTTCTCAGAGGTGTCATATCCTCCCTTGTCATACCCGCAAGAGCGAGGATTTTGCTGTTGTCCATATCTCTGTCAAACTCTCTGTCGTAGCGGAGCTGGAAGCCTATGCCGCGCTTGTTTCCGTCAGGACCTGCTATTATATCGATGTAGTCCTCGTCGTCTATGAATTCGTAGTCAAGACCGCAGATATCCTTGTAGATTTCGGCAATCTCACGCCAGGTGTAGTTCTCGTGGGTGGTGAAGCTGTAGGTCTCGCCGTATGCCTTGGGATTGAGAACTACCGCCGCAAAGAATTTCGCTGTGTCACCCGCCCATGTCAGTGTGCCGATTTTATCAGCAGCCCCCTTCGGGAGAAGCACCTTTTTGCCTCGGAGTGCTCTTCCTACCGTGTTGTCAGCCTCAAGAGTTGTAAGCTGATAGCGGAAAAGGGAGAAGGTTATGGAAGGACGGACAATCGTGAAGTTTTTATATTCGGAATTGAGAAGCAGGCTCTCGCCCTTCGCTTTATGCAGACAGTAGTCGTTGGTCGCAAGAAGCGAGTAATCCTCGGAAACGTCAAGAAGTCTCGGGGAGGTTTCCCTTACGGGATGCTCAAGGTCTGCATATATTCTGTAGGTGGAAAGATAAATATAGTGCTTTGTATTTTCAAGGAACAGCTTGTATCTGTCAACGAATTTGTTTCTTTCGTATATAAGATAGTCAATAATACAGTCATAGCCCTCGGCAAGAATTTCACGAAGACTGTCGATATTATAGCAATCCTTTTTGAAATAGCGGATATTGGGGTTGTCGCTTGTCACATCATCCATGGAATAAACGTCCACGAGATACCCTTTTTCCGCAAGAAGCGGTACAACATACTTGCCCATCGCTCCCGTACCGCCGAGAACGAGAATTTTTTCATTTGCCATAATTATTTCTCCTTTTTGCTTTGTGCTTTTTTCTAAATTATAACCCCAAAAAGGAAAAATTCAAATATGCTAAACGATACACAGTTTAAGGTTTTCGATACACTTTTCCTTGTTTTGCGCCAAAATATTATTGTAAACGATATTGACACAAACAGAATCCCGATGTATAATCATACCGAGGTGATAAAAATGAACGGCTACAGCGTAACCGAGGTAACGGATCTCATCTGCCACTTCTGGCAAGCGGGGCTCGGGACGGAGATGAAGTGCAGACACGCATTCGGCATCGTCCTTTGCCGTGAAAGCGAGTTTTCCTTTTTCTGCGACGGCAGGGAGGTTGTTGCGGACAAATCGCATATTCTGTTTCTGCCGAAATCGGCGCATTACTCCTTTGTCTGCCGAAAATCGGGGCTGACATATACATATAATTTCGAAGGCACTCTCCCCTTTTCCGAGCCGTACTGTGTGGAGATTGCGGACAACTCAAGGTGTCTTTCCGTTGCGGATGAAATGCAGAAGAAGGACGGCGACTTTGCAAAAATCGGGCTTATGTACAGAATTTTCGGGTATATTTTTGATAAAAACAGCCTTTCGGATATTCCCGAAATCATCCGTCCGCAGGTGGAATACATTCAAAAGAACTTCGGAAACGGCGACATTTCCAACGAATTTCTCGCCTCTATGACCAATATAAGCGAGGTATATCTGCGGAAGCTTTTCGTCCGTCATCTCGGGGTGTCTCCCCACGAATACATTGCGGGTGTGAGGATAGAAAACGCAAAAAGACTTCTCTCCGAGGGCAAAAACGTTTCGGAAACGGCATCGCTTTGCGGATTTTCAAGTCTTTATTATTTTTCCTCGGCATTTACAAAAAAGGTCGGCTTCCCGCCTTCGGAATTCTCAAGGCACGGCGGAAGCATCTGAATACAAAAAGCGGGTACACCTCAAAGTCCGAGATGTACCCATTGTTTTATTTTTCGATTCTGTCAATCATATATCTTCCCGTCTTTGCGAAGAGCGTACCGAAATCATAAAGAAGCTCATCGGGAATACAGCCGTAAACAAGCTCGAGTGTCCACGCACCCTTGTAGCCGATTCTCTTTATTATCTCGCAGATTTCCGTCCAGTCCGTACCTCCGAGATAAGGGAGCGAGTGGATATCCTGATGATATACGTTATCGTGAACGTGGGTTGCGATAAGCTTTTTGCCCACCCTTTCAAGATATTCGGGCATAAAGTCCTCACCGAGACCGCATCTTCCGTGGCCGAAGTCCCAGCATACGCCTACGTTATCAGAGTTGAATCTATCCACTATCATCATAAGCTCATCAAAGCGAGAGCAGAAGCGACAGTGAAGGTTGTGCTGGATTCTGTGGTCGTCAAAGAGGTTTTCGCAGGCGATGTTGACGCCCTTCTTTTTTGCAAGCTCAACCATAGGTGCGTGGGTGTCGTAAATGAGATTGCACACCTCGTTTGCATCCTGGATTCCGCGCTTTTCATAGTATGTATCTGCGTGGATGACGATATTTTTAACGCCGAGAACGGCACTTACCTCAACCGTTTTCAGCATATCCGACATATACTGCTCTCTTGTTATGGCATAGTAGTCGAATCTTGCATGGGATTGGTCGATAAGAAGTCCTATGGAGTCCGCATATTCACGGAGCTTTTTTGCTTCGTCAAGATAGTTTTCTCTTAAAATAGGATTATGTGCGACATCCGTTGTGCAAAGAGCTATGTCGCAGGCATCAAAGCCGAAGTCGTGTGTAAGCTTCAGCGTTTCCTCAAGGGTTCTTTGCGTGCCGTCGCACTTTTTGAAGAAATAGCTGTTGTTTATTGAAAGAAGCATTGTAGTATCCTCGTTTTTTTAGTTTAGCAATATCAGTTAAGCGCTGTTATGAGAGTATTCATAAGGTGCTCCGCCTCAGCCTCGGCATCGCTTGTATATGCAAGGTGCATTGTGCCGATGAGCCCGTCCTTCAGACTGATGAAAACACGATTTGTAAGCATAATGTCACCATAGTATTCGTCGTACTGAGTTCCCTCAAAGCTTGTTCCGCCGATTTTTACCGTAGTGGTTTTTCCCGAATGCTCCTCTGCGATTATGTCGCAAAGGTCACTTTTGGTAAGCTCATCGGCACCGTATACGCCCGATGTCTGGAAGACGCATACGGCTATTTTTTCATCCGAATCAAGCACTGCGGAGAATTCCACATTTGCAAAGACGGATTCCATATACTTTTCGGCGAAGTCGCTGCCGCTTCCTATTTCCTCGGCGCCCTCTCTTGCGGTTTCAAGCTGAGTTGCATAAAGATCCTCTGTTGCGGCACGAAGCTCCTCCTCGTCGGAAAGAATCCATCCGTCGCTGAAGTCCGCGGAGATATTCCAGAATTCCGATATATAAACGCCGTCTGCAGTTTCTCCGTAGGTGTATACGGAAATTTTGTCGATGTACTCCTGTATGTCCTCAATACCTGCGCTCTCAAAGCTTCCGCCGAGAAGCCTTCCGCCCCAAACGGAGATAAGCACAACTATGGCAACCACTGCAATTGTAATAATACCACGGTTCGAGCCGGATTTAGTTGCTTTCGGTACGGGTATTTCTTCCGTCGGCTGCGTTACCAGAGGCTCCTGCACATTTTCCTCCTCGGGAAATTCAAATCCGCAATAGGGGCAGACCTTTATTTCGTCACCGATTTCGCTTCTGCAAGCGTCACATATTTTCATAATAATTCACCTTTCCTTTATATAATACAATTACCGAAGCCGTCCGCAGAGCAGCCTCGGTAATTTTTAATTATCAAAAATCAGATAGCAAAGAATTCCGCAAGCTTACCTGTGATGTAGCCCGCATCGATAAGACCGTTGATAACGGAGGATACAAGGATAATCACAAGGAATACGGGAGCTATGTACTTGATAATAACTCTGAACATCGTCTTGCTGCCGAACTTTCCGCCGAGCTCAACCTCGTCCTCGATTGTCTTTGTCTTGATAACAAAGGTAATAAAGAGGCAGGTAAGAAGCGCAACGATAGGCATAATAACGCTGTTACTGATAAAGTCGAAGAATGTAAGGAAGTCCATTCCGAGAGGCATAATGTGACCCCATACGCCAAAGCCGAGAGTGGAAGGAAGTCCGAGAAGGATGCATCCTACGAACACTATGAGAATGGAGTAAAGTCTCTTGATGTGAAGCTTGTCGCAGAGAATGGAGATGATTGTTTCTGCAAGAGAGATTGCGGATGTAAGAGCCGCAAAGAGTACAAGGATGAAGAATACCGCGCCGATAATATCGCCTGCAGGCATAGATTCAAACACCTTGGGAAGAGCGATGAACATAAGTCCGGGGCCCTTACCTACAGATGCTGTATCAGCGGAAGCAACAACAGCGGGAATAATCATAAGACCTGCAAGGAACGCAATACCCGTATCGAAGATTTCAATCTGATGTACGGACTTTTCAATGCTTACGTCCTTCTTCATATAAGAGCCGTATGTAATCATAATACCCATAGCAAGGGACATTGAGTAGAACAGCTGACCGAGAGCGGCAACCACCGTCATGGGTGAGAACTTACCGAAGTCGGGAATAAGGTAGTATGCAAGACCCGCACCGCCGTCCTCTGCGATATCGATAACGATTGAGTAAATCGCAACGCCGATTGTGAGAACAACAAGAATGGGCATCATAACCTTACTTGCCTTTTCGATACCCTTTTCAACGCCGAAAAGAACAATAAGAGTTGTTGCAAGAATAAATATACCGAACCAGAGAATAGGCTCGCCCACAAGACCTACAAAGCCCGTAAAGAACACGCCTTCGCCGTCTGCGGTCTTGATGCCGTTACCCGAAACGAACATTGCGAGGTACTTGAGTACCCAGCCGCCGATAACGGAATAATAGGGAAGAATGATAATCGGCACAATTGCCGCAAGATATCCGATGAAGGAATACTTCTTGTCAAGAGCCCTGAAGGCACCGATTGCGGAAAGACCTGTCTTACGTCCGAGAGCGATTTCCGCTGTCATAAGAGTAAAGCCGAAGGTTACCGCAAGAATAAGATATACGAGAAGGAACATACCTCCACCGTATTCAGCCGCAAGATAAGGGAATCTCCATATATTACCGAGACCTACCGCAGAGCCTGCCGCCGCAAGCACGAAACCGAGCTTGCCTGTAAAGCTGCTTCTGTTTTTTTCCATTTTTAATCTCCTTAAAACGATTTCGGCAATTGCCGATGCTATACTTTAATTATACATATAAATATGACATCATTATGTCCAAATGTGAAAACAATGGAAATAAAACAAAAAAATCGCAATATTTTCCGAAAAACGACATCTGCCGACGGATAATACTGCGATTCTTATTTGTTCCGATTGCTTTATTTGGTGAGAACCTCAATCATATTTTCAAGAAGGAAGTCGCGCTTTATGTAGCTGACATACCCCATAAGCTTTGAGGATTCGCCCGTGTTGTACTGACCGTCGTAGTTGGGGAAACGGCGTCTTATAATCTTTGTGTCCATAAATCTACCGCCATCGTTCATAAGCCACGCGGGAGCTGTTAAATCCCAGATAGGCTTTGCCCAGTGCTTTACGGGGTGACGGGCGTCGGTGTATTCTATGGTGTTTTCCGCAAGATATGTACAAAGTGCGTTCTTGCCCACAAGATATTCACGAAGCTCGGGTGCGGAAACGGAGAAATGCTCCACTACTCTTGCACAGGGAAGCTGAACGAAGAACTCTGCATTTCTGAAGATTACTCTCGCTGCGGCGAAGTCCTGCTTCATATTGAATTCCATTGTGTTACCTGTCTCAAGAGAGTGACCGCCAAGCCACACAACAACTATTTTATCCGCAATGTCGGGCTGCATAATAAGTGCGGAGGCAACATTTGTAATCGCTCCGATTGCAACAACATAAAGGGGATTTTCCGCGGAATATTCCGATGCGAGCGCACAGAGATGTCTTGCGGCGGCGGATTCCACGAAGGTATTCTCGTCGGGAAGATAGCTTTCCGAGCCCTTGTAAACGATTCCGCTTAAATCCTCCCGTCCCATAAGACCCAGCACCTTGAGAATTTCGTCATAGCTCTTGTGCATACCGTCGCAGGGGCCGTTTGACTTATCGTTGTGGAAGGGGGCGGCGTAAAGAGCCCTGACATTGAACTTTTCGGGAAGCTTCAGCATATATGCAAGGGCGAACTGGTCGTCTATTTCGTTGTAGGTATCCGTATCAAGAACGCAGTCGATTCTGCCCTTTGGGGGAGTGAGGTTTTTGTAAAGTGTATTCATATCCATCGGGGTAATCTCCAATTCAAGTGTTTTCTCTTTTTAAGATTATACCGCAAAAATTTTGGAAAGTCTTGTATTTATCGGACTTTTTTATCTGTATTCGTATATTTTTACAAGTCCCGTGGGAGTGCTTTCGTCAACAGCCTTGTCGTCTGCGCAGACAATCTCCTTGTCGGTGGTCTTGCCGAGAATTTTCGCCATAGCATTCTTAATCTGGCTTCTGCCTCCGATGACGATTTTGCCGATGTCGCACCCTCTCACAGCATCAAGCTCCGCAGAGAGCACAACACCGAGGAAGAAGCTGTAGCACTGTACGGGCGTTGCACCGAAGAGATTTTTCAGGATTCTGACCTTGAAAAGAGCCTCGTTGATACCGTGCTTACGGCAATAATCATCGCCCATAAGGAGGTATTCTTCGTCCGTTTCGGAGATGGACAAATCAACGGCATCCTTTAAAATCGTACTCTGTGAGAGTGCAAAAATCATCTCGCCCGTAAGCATTGTGGAGAATTTTGAAATTCTGCCGTCCTTATCCGTAAATACAAGCTTTGAATGAGAGCCGGGCAGAATATACATACATTCGCCGTCACCCTGCGACATAAGTCCGCAAAGCTCGGTCTCCTCTCCCCTCATCATATCCGTTTCTGACAAATCCTCGGAGACGCTCTTGACTCCGCGGACGAATACGAAGGGAATATCCGAAATTTCGGGGATGACCGTTTCGTGCATATTTTCGTGAAGCTCACAAATTCCCGCGGGAGCAACAATATGCGGAAGATTACAAAGACCGAACTCGCTTGTAATCATTCCCGAGGCAAGGATTCTCGAAACGTCCTTTGCTTCAAGACCGCTCTCGGCAAGAAGCTTATTCACGGCGTTTCCAATCTCGCCCTTATAGTCCGCTCCGCCGTCCATGCTTTTTCTCGCGCCGACAGAGAGCTTGATTGTATTTTTGATTTCACGGTCGGCAACAAGGGACACGCGGGTGGTGGTTGTGCCGCCGTCGATGGTGATGT
>JAFYPA010000036.1 GCA_017560085.1 Clostridia bacterium | reverse complement strand
GGAGGAGAGGAAAAATATTTTTGCCCCGGGGAGGGAAAATGAGTTTGCCTCAAAATAAAATCAACCACAAACGAAAATTGTATACATAAAAACAATTATTGTAAAATAACTGTGAACAACCGCTTTTGACAGCTATTTTTAGGCTGAAATCATTTGCTTGCATACATTTATACTCGGTATTTTTGTATACAGTGAAACAATTTTCGTTTAATGTATTATAAAAAAGCAAATATATTCAAATATAAAGATAAAAATTGCGGTTTTATATGTTAAGATGCTGTCAATCCCTCAAAAAACCACTTGACAAAAATTTGATTATGTAATATAATGTATACAATGTAATGCCGTAATGATTACGGTATCAGAATAATATGTGCACAGCACAAAAAACGGAGGTTTTTCTCATGAAAAAGACATTAAGCTTTATTCTTGCGGCTGTTATGCTCCTCTCTGTAGGACTTACATCCTGCAACAAGGCAACAACAGACGGCGGCGAAGCTGCAAAGACAGTTGACAAGATTGTTCTTGCAACAGGTGGTAACACAGGTACCTACTATGCATACGGTATGGCTATGGGTCCTATCCTCGCTGAAAAGACAGGCATCAAGTTCGACGTTCAGTCCACAGGTGCTTCCAAGGCTAACATCCAGTCCATCCAGCTCGGCGAAGTTGATATGGCAGTTGTTCAGAACGACGTTATGTACTACGCTTACACAGGCACAGACCTCTTCGCAGGTGCTCAGACTCAGGACTTCGCGGCTCTCGCAGTTCTTTACCCCGAGCTCTGCCAGATTATCGCTACAAAGGACAGCGGTATCAAGACAGTAGCAGACCTCAAGGGCAAGAACGTTTCCGTTGGTGACGCAGGCTCAGGCGTTGAATTCAATGCAAGACAGATTCTCGATATCTACGGTATCGACATGGATAAGGATATCAACAAGCAGAACCTCGGCTTCGGTCCCTCTGCTGACGCTCTTAAGGACGGCAAGATTGATGCATTCTTCTGCGTTGCAGGTATCCCCACAACAGCTATCACAGACCTTGCTATGAACAAGGACATCACAGTTGTAGCGGTTGACGACGAAAAGTTCGCAGCTCTCTCCGAGCAGTACGGCTTCTACACACAGCAGATCGTTCCCAAGGACACATACAAGGGTATGACAGAGGACGTTAAGACTGTTGCTGTTATGGCTACTTACATCGTTGACAAGGATCTTCCCGAAGACGCTGTATACAACATCACAAAGTCCATCTTCGAAAACAAGGACGCAATCGCTAAGGCTCACGTTAAGGGTCTCGAGCTCGACGTAAACAAGGCAGTTGACGGTATCCCCGCTGAAGTTCCGCTTCATCCCGGTGCTGAAAAGTACTTCAAGGAAGTTGGCGCTATCAAGTAATAGCAATACCTTCATTTAATGAAAAAGATTATTGTCGCAGCCGTAATTGGAATTTTAATTACGGCTGTGATACTGTGTTTAAGTGCGTTTTTCCGCGGCGAGCCACGGACAGTGCTTGCTCTTTGCTATGCGGAAACCGACAAGGTAATACAGCTTTACGATATTTCCGAGGGTGACGAGTTCTCCGTTGAGTTTATTCATTCGGTAAACAAAAGCCCCGTAAAGGATATATTCGTTATCCGCGAGGGTAAGATTTTCGTAGACAGAACGGTTTATTCCGCCTTCGGTGCGGGAGTACAGACCGAGGTCGAGGAGGGTCAGACTCTATCCTATGACGAGGAAGGAAATATGGTAGTCTCGGGCTTCAACATTGAGTTCCCCAGAGTCAAGTACATCGTAAGCCCTGTTTACGACCATGTGCTTGAAATCGACGGAGAGAAGCTCAGCCTCACAGAGCTGTGCGGAAGCGGCGCACGGGTTTATTTTGAGCTAAGACAGACCCGAATGGGTTTATTCAGATAAGAACAGGAGAATTTTAATGTCCAACACGAACAGCGCGGTAAACGAGAACGCTATAAACACCGACGACCTTATGGCGGAGTTTGACCGAGAATCCAACACAAGAAGATTTTCGGGCGTTGGCGGTCTTATAATGAAGGTTATGTTTATAGCCTTCGCCATAGCCGTTTTCGGAACGAGATTCATCACACTTCCCGAGCAGGTAAGAATGTCAGCCTTCCTCGGCGTGATAATGTTCCTCGGCTTTCTTATTTATCCGCCCTACAAAAAGCAGACAAAAAGAAAGAACTACATTCCGTGGTATGATTTTGTACTTGCGGTAATTGCGGCAACGCCGTTCCTTTATTATGCAATATTCTTTGACGAGATTACATTCCGTTCGGTAATGATAAACGATCTTGACAAGGTAATGGGTATTATAGGAATCGTAATGCTCTTTGAGCTTTGCAGAAGAGCGGTAGGTGTGCCGATACTCTTTGTTGCAGGTGGCTTTATAGCATATGCCTTCTACTACGGCAAGTCGCTTCATTCTATTATTTACAATCTTTTCTACACGACAAACGGTATTCCCGGAACACCTCTCAATGTTTGCTCAACGTTTATTGTATTCTTTATAATTCTCGGAGCATTCCTTGAAAAGACGGGTATCGGTAACTTCTTTGTTGACCTTGCGAACTCCATTGCGGGCTGGGCAAGTGGCGGACCTGCGAAGGTAGCCGTTATTTCCTCCGCGCTTGAGGGTATGTACTCAGGCTCCTCCGTTGCGAACACGGTAGGAAGCGGAAGCATCACCATTCCCACAATGAAGAAGATAGGCTACAAGCCCGAATTTGCGGCAGCGGTTGAAGCGGCGGCATCCACAGGCGGACAGATAATGCCTCCCATTATGGGTGCGGCGGCGTTCCTTATGTCGGAAATTACGGGTATATCCTACGCAACTATTGCAATTGCGGCAATTCTTCCTGCGGTGCTTTACTTTGCGGGAATCTTTATGATGATTCACTTTGAAGCAAAGAAGCTCGGACTCAAGGGACTTCCCAAGGACAGCATTCCGAACTTCTTCAAGCTGTTCCTCAGAAAGGGCTATCTCCTTCTCCCCATCGTAGTGCTTGTTGCTATGATGTCCGGCGGAAGCACACCTGCTCAGGCGGCTTGTATGGCAATCATCACGACACTCGCAATTATGCTTATCACGGACATTGTGAAGACAATAATTTCCAAGAATCACGATGCACTTGATTTTCTTACACTTGTTCCCGTAGCGGTATTCCTTATTCTTAAGCTTGTATTCAAGGTAGAGCTTGAGAACTCCGGACTTATTGCCGGTGCGACTTATATCGTTCTTTCCTTTATCGGCAAGAACACAAAGGAATCCGGCAAGATAGCGCTTGAAGCCCTTGAGACCGGTATCAAGAACACAATGGGCGTATCCCTTGCGTGTGCGCTTGCGGGCATTGTAGCGGGTGTAGTAACCCTTACGAGCCTCGGCTCCACACTCATTGACGTAATCGTTCCCATCGCGCAGGACAACCTCTTTGTGGCATTGTTCCTCACGATGATTACTTGTATCGTACTCGGTATGGGTGTTCCCACGACAGCGAACTACCTTATTATGGCGACAATCACAGCACCGATTCTCACGGAAATGGGACTTCCCTTACTTGCGGCTCACATGTTTGTATTCTACTTCGGTATTGTTGCAGACATCACGCCTCCCGTTGCGCTTGCCGCATATGCGGGCAGTGCGATTGCGGGCTCCAACCCCTTAAAGACGGGTGTTACCGCAACAAGACTTGCGATTACGGCATTTATCATTCCCTACATCTTTGCATTCAATCCCAAGATGCTCTTTATCGACGCAACGGTTTCCGAGGTTGCGCTTATCATAGTGACATCCTGCATTGGTATCTTTGCTCTCTCATCGGCACTTGAAGGATATATGTTCAGAAGACTTAAAATCTACGAGGTGCTCCCCCTCATCGTAGGCGGTCTCCTTATGATTTACCCCGGTGCTTTTTCCGACGTTATCGGTATGGTGCTTGTTGCGGCAGTATTGATGCTTCAGATTTTTCTCCGCAAAAAAGTAAAATAACCGACAAATAAACAAAAAGAATGGAGCTGTATCCGATTTGCGATACAGCTCCTTTTGTTATGCTTATTAAATATTGTTTATCATTGCTTTGCCATCAATGCCTCAGCCTTCTCCTGAAGCTCCTTGATTCTCTGCTCCTCTTCCTCGTGCTGAGTGGAAGTCTCGCTTATAAGCGTAAGCTTTGCGGCAACTACCGTCAGCGGATCGGTATTTTTGGCCTGCGAATATACCTCAAGCCTTATATGCTGATTTTTTGCAAGCTCAAAGCCGTCTATAACGGAGTTTTCGTCAAACTCAACTATTACGTTGTAATTGAGAACTCTGAAGTCGGGGGAGAATACGAGAATGCTTCCGTCCTCGTAAATTTCATCAATTGTACCCGTGAAATCGTAAAGCTCCGAGTCTGCGTAATTCTCGCTTGAAACAGCTTCCTCCTTCTTGTTCTCTTCCTCGGGAGCAACAATTTCATTTTCCGCAGAGTCGTTGACGGATTCATTTTCGGGAGTGCTTTCGATTATGTCCGAGGACACCTCGGGCTGTGTGGTTCCGTTTTTGGTGCATCCGCCGAATGATGCTGTTACGAGTATTGCGGCGAGAATAAGAGTTAATTTTTTCATTTTTCGTTTCCTTTCAAAAATAGGTATCAACCGAGAAGCTCCCAGTATTTGTGGGTATCCTTTTCGTCGAAGTATTTGTCAAAGCTATTGTCATCGAAGGGCTTGCTCTTTATGTCCGCAGAGCCGTAGGAGTATTCGAGTGTATATGCGAATTTGTCGCTGTCCGATTCGTCAAAGCCGTAGAATATGAGCTTTCCGAAGCCTACATTGTCGTAAAGCTTCAGGTGGTCTATATAGCTTTTGCACATCTTCTCGAATGCCGCACCGTCGCGGAATTTGTAACGCAGACCGATTTCAAAGGTCATACCGAAGGAAATATCGCCGTCAACAGCAAGGCTCGGGTCGTAGCTTCCGTTTCTGATGGCAAAATCCTCGCCCTCATATGCGAAGGTGGACAGTGCCGAACGGATATCCGCGAGAACCACGTTCATAATCTCGTTCTTCTTGAGGTCTCTGTATCCGTCGATGGGAGCATCTGTTTCACTGTCTGCACTCACAAGAGCACTGTAGCGCTCTCTTGCGGTGAAGCTGAACTGTGTAACATATCTCTTGTCGGAAAAGCTGTAGTAGGTGCTTCCGATGCGGAGGTCGTCCTGCGTGTATGTATTTTCGATGTAAGCTCTGTTCACTGATTTAGACGAAAGATTTCCGAAAATAGTTCCGTAAATCATAATATAAAATACAAAAGAGAGCACAAAAAGCAGGGCAAATATTACCGCTTTTGCTTTTTTAGCCTTGTGAAGCACGAAGGTCTCATAAATAAACCTTGCCGTCTGTGCCGAAATAAAGCTCAGCACCGCACACATAGCCATAAAGATTAAGACCGTTTTTGTGTCCGCCGAGTATACACATTTGACTATAAATGCCGAAAGCGCGGTAAGTGCTGCAATTCGAAGTGGCTTTGCATACACGAAGTACGCCGCCGCTGACAGTATCAGTATAAACGGAATTGTCGCTGTGGCACCGAGAGTTATTTCCGAGAGGTACGCCGAGGCGAAGCAAAGTATAACCGCGATACAGAATCTTGTGGACGAGCCTTTCTTGATGGTATCTGTCATTTTGTTCTCCTTTGTGAGAAATTCATTACATTATATTGTACCACAGACAGAGGCTGAAGTTGTTACACATTTATTAAAAGTTACCCATTATAAAAAGTATTTGCACGGCAAAAGAAAAAAGGAGGCAAAAACCTCCTTTGAATCCTTTATTTTACAGTAACCGAATACAAATCGCACTCACACATGGAAATCTTAAGTCTTACCTCCGTGCCGTGGAGAGCGGAAATCGGCTTTTCAAACTCCACGGGACGGCAGACCGAATCACCGAAGAGATTCGTACTGTCGTAGCCATCAATCGGATTTCCGTCAAGGTCGCAGATTATGATGTTGAGACAACCGAAAGCACTTGTTGCAAAGTTTACCGTAATTTCCTCGCCGTCGATAGTCACGGGCTTTGTGAGAATGTATCCCTCGTTTGCATCCGTGTGCCACGAGCGGAAGCCGTCACGGCGAAGAGTGAACCGTACAATGTCAACGGGTCTGTGTCTGTAGCCGTGGCTCTTATAGAAGGAAAGCTCGGAGGGCTCATAGGGGAAATCCGACTCCGTTTCAAAAAGACCTCTTGCGAAATAGCAGTCACCGTATATCCAGTTTTCGTTGTTTTCGATTCCGGGAGTGCAGAATGCCTCGCCTGAGCGCTCAAAGGTGTAGCCGTCTCTCGAGAAGATGAGAGTACAGTCCGTAACCGCAGTGCCGCCTCTGCCCTCGCGCTTTATAAGCCTTTCACGGAAGCCGTCGAGCTTTGGAAGATGCTTGTAGTTTACGGCATCGTTTACTCTGTCAACATATCTTACCGGCACACCGAAGTACATATCCGTGTCGGGATACTTGGTGATTCCACTTGTGTAGTACTGAATATTCTCCTTGCCGTCGGTGAATGCGATTCTTTTCGGCTCTGTCCAGCTGACAAAATCCTCCGACTCAACGTAACGTATGTCACGGATTGAGGTGTCATCGTGATTTCCGACGGGAATGTCGGCTCCGTCAATGGTGTGGAAGTTGCGGAAATAAATTCGGTATTTGTTCTTTTCGCTCACCCATATAGTGAGATTGAGCGAGTCAAACGCGCCCTCAATCGGGAGAACGTCAATGTATTCAAACTTATATCCGTCCGCACTCTTATAGTAGGCAAGCTTGAATTTTGCACCGTTGGGAGCTGTGCTTGTAAGAGCCTTGAATTTTGCATCAGCGGGGCAATCGGGATTTTCGTCGTAATAAACCGAGAAGTTATCCACGTTTTTGCCCTCAACGGCAAAGATTATATTGTTGTCCTTGGAGCCGTTATATTCAAAAAGACCGAGCTTTGGTCTAGTAAAGGTCTTACCGTCTGTGCTTTCCGCAACGCAGAACATACTGTGATAACCGCTTTCCACCTGCTCGGGGCCTGCGTTATAGCCCGCAGCTCTGTAGTAGATTCTGTATGTATCTCCGATCTTCACAAGCGAATGATAACCGCCGTGCTCGCCCTCCCAGGGCTTATTCAGCGAAATAACGGTATTTTTCCTTACGGGTCTGTGATTCTTTATAGTTATTCCGTTATTCTTCTCGCAAAGAGCAAAATCCCAGAACACCTCTTTATTTTTCAAAGTATACATTAAAAGCACCTCACTTTGATAAAAGTATAGCACAGAAGCCCCAAAATATCAATATCCGCAAGGGACGATTCAACAACAAAAATGTCCCTTTTGGAAATAAAGCAAGGACGACACCTCAAAAATCGCAGATGCCGTCCCCACAATTAAATTTCAATTTTGCATTTTGCATTCTGCATTTCACTTTGTCAATCAAAGTGAGCTGAGGAATCCGATAATTCTGTCCGCAAGAACAACGTGACCCGCATCATTGGGATGAAGCTTATCGGGAACATATCTCTCGCATATAACGGGAGAATTGGTGGAAAGGCCGCTCATGCTCCAGAGGTCAAGCACGGGGAGGGAATAGTATTCCGCAACCTCTTTAATCATATCTCTGAAGCCCTTAAGATCGGGTCTGCCGTCACGGGTGTTTGTATCTCCGCCTCTGTGAAGGGGAGTTGCGAACACAATAACAGCCTCGGGATACTTCTCGATAAGACCGCTCATAAGATAATGAAGTCCGCCGTAGAAGGTGTCGGGTGTTCTGTCGGAAAACTCGCCTATGGGAGCATCTCCGTGACCGTAGTCATTGGTACCGCCGAACACGAATACGATGTCAGCATTGTCCTTCATCTCGGAAAATCTTCCGCAGAAGTCCATATCCCATCTGGGATTTTCGCTCTTTGTCTGCTGTCTTGCGATTCTTGAGCCGCCAATACCGTAGTTGTACGCCGCCGCAAGCTTACATCTCTTATATATAAGCTCGGAAAATTTCTTGTCGGGCGCGCTTGTGCCGTGTCCTTCGGTAATGCTGTCACCAAGAAAGCATATTACTTTGTTTTCGAGTTTCATAATTCTTTCTCCTTATTATTGTTCATAGCTTTTCAATTTCGCTTCTGTTTGCAAAATCCATATCCGGCATATCGGGGAATACTCTTTCTTTATCCTCAACCATACAGAACGCATCATAGTATCTGTGTCCGAATTCGTAAAGCGATTTTGCGCTGAAATGAAGTATGTCGGGATTACAGCCGAGGCCGTCCGCACATACATATGCTCCGCGCTGGATTTTCCTCGCGCAGGACTTAAGCGCCTCGTTGATTTTAGGATAATTCTGTGCAAGCTCCAACGCTCTCGTGCTGTCCTTCAGGTATTCTCCGAGACCTCCGAGAATTGTGGGGACTCCCTCAAGATTTGTGTCCTTTTTAAGACTTTCAAAAAATTTCAGAAGTCTTTCCTCATATGTGGGGTAAAGGTGATTTGCACAGTCGGATTCGCCCTGATGCCAAAGGATTCCCGCAACGGTGGAGGTTCTCTGTGCAAGCCTTGTCTGATATACCGCATTGTCGTAAAGAAGTGAGCCGGGTTCCCACTGGTCAAGCCTTGTACCGCCGTCGGCACAGGGAATTATGCCGACCTTTACTCCGTGCTCTCTTGCGTACTTTTCCGCAAAGCTTTCTATAAGCGAAACTCCCGAAAAGGCTCTGTCGTTGTTAAGAGGTCTGTAGAAGGGCTGCCATCTGCCGTTGCGAAGAACGAGGATGTCCTTGCTGTCAATGGGCTCTGCTTCACTTAAAAAGCCTCTTCCTGCGGCGTTTGACTGCCCTATCAGAAGGAAAGAATGTATTATCATATTTGCCTCCGATTGTTTTTGTATTTGTTCAATTATAGCACGGAAAATCACAAAATGCAATAGCAACAGAGATGCAAAAAAGAAAAATCCGTCGGTTTTTGCCCGACGGAATAAAATTATTTTCTTCTTGCCTCGATTATCTCGTATACGTACAGAATGTGGTAGTCCTTTTCGGGGTACCATACCTTGTCGCATTCCTTGTCGATAAAGCATTCCTCACGCATTTCCTGAGCGTAAAGCTTCTTTCCCACAAGAGTCATTCTGCTTTCCTCGAAGTCAACTTCGCCATTTTCGCCTATTACGGGAGTTATTCCCGCAAGAGCAAACTTGTCGCAGTCTCTTCCGCTTTTGCTTCCGCAGATTTTAAGTACATCGCTCTTGTCACTGTCAAAGAAGGAGAGTGTGACGATATCTGTTTTTTCGCAGAATTCAAAGGTGTATCTCTGCGGTCTTACCACACAGAAGAATACATTCTTTCTCCACATAACGCCCGCACCGCCCCAGCCGACGGTCATACCGTTGCATTTTCCGTCGACGGATGCCGAAAGAAGTGCGTGGTCTTTTCCGAACTTGTTGAAGAAGTTTATGCTTTCATCGTTTAGGTTTATAAGCTCGTATTTCATATAAATCTCCTTTTGTTAAGGGTCTGTACGGTAATATATGACGGAAATCGGATAACAATTCGCTTTTTATGAAATTATGAAAGCTTATCAAGAGCGTTCTTGAGGTTCATCTTGTCAAAGGCAAGAGCCACAACAACAAATATTACACTGGCTGTCACGGACTGTACCGCATTTCCGGGGATTGTCTGAAGTGCATAAACGAGAGTTGCCGCCATTCCGCCCGCCTGAGGATACATAATTACTTCAACGAAATAGTAACCAACAATGTTTATAAGGCTCGCCGCGATAAATGCAACGAGATTTCTCTTGCTGAGGAACTTTTCGGACTTGTTGGAGAAGCACGCCGCCATAAGAGCCTTAACGACAAATGTGAAGGGAACATATGTAACGTAGCCGAGAAGCAAATCCGCAAGACCCGCACCGATACCCGCCGCAAGAATGGAGAAGGGCATAGGGAGGAACGCACTTGCAAGATAAATAAAGGAGTCACCGATATGAACGTAGCCGTTTACGGAAGGAACCTTGAAGAACATGGTTCCCATAAGTATAAGTGCCGCGAACATAGCGGAGAATACGTAGTTTTTGTAGCTGTATCTGCCTGTTTTTTTCATTGTTTTCGCTTCCTTTTGTTTTTTGTTATATTATACCACTTTTTGATTTTAGTGTCAACATCAAATTTAGTCGTTATTTTACTCAGATTTTGCGAAAAAATTAAGCAAAACGCCGAAAGCGGTAGCCTCCGACGTTTTGTCACAGGTATTAAATATCCTCAACGGAAATGGACTCAAGAAGAATTCCTTCTCTCACGGGAGTGCCCATTCTGTGTGTAAGCTCAACCGCCGTATACACATAGGAAACCGCAGAGAATACCGCCTCGCCGAGGCTTCTGCCCCTGAGCATCGCACCGAGAACAACCGAAGCGAATGCATCACCCGTGCCGGGATAGGAGACATCAAGCCTTTTTGTGCAGTGATTGCCGTAGCCGAGAGTGTCTCTGTCGAAGTATCTTGCACCGATTGTACCCTCACCGTCGCTTACTCCCGTTATGACAACGCTTGTTTTCCCGCCGTTGGAAAGGCTGTCGAGCATATCCCTTATCTCGGATTTCGTGAAACTCTCGCGGTAAGGTGTGCCGAGGAGAATACACGCCTCCGTGATGTTTGGCGTTATTATGTCCGCATTTTTCGCAAGGTCTGCGGTAAGCGCACACATTCTGTCGGTGTAGGTCTGGTACTTCTTGCCGTCGTCGCCCATTACGGGGTCTGCAAGGAAGAGTGCACCGTTCTTCTTGTGACAGTATCTTGCAAAGTCAAGCACGAATTCAATCTGCTTTTCATCGCCGAGAAAGCCCGAATACACGCAATCGAATTCCGTACCGAGGCTCACCCAATGATTCTGTATTTTTTCCATTTCATCCGTAAGCTCAAGGAAGGAAAAGCCCTTGTATCCGCCAGTGTGTGTGGAGAGCAGTGCCGTGGGCAGGGGAATTGTCTGTATTCCGAGTTGGGAAAGTATCGGGATTACCACCGTCAGAGCGCATCTTCCGAGGCACGAGAGGTCGTGGATTGCACAGACCTTTTTCGGTATGATATCCCTTTCGTTTAGCTTCAGGTTCATAGTTTTACTCCAAGCCTTTAAGGTGGGCAACCGAAAAATTTCGATTGCCCTTTAATATCAGAATTTGATTACATCGTTGTCATCGCTGTCCGAATTGTCCGAATTGTCCGAATTGTCCGAATTGTCCGTTTCGCTTGTGCTGTCGGATACGGATTCTTCACCGATTTCGGTTTTTTCGGTAACCTTAAAGGTCTTCTTTGCTGCATTTTCCGTAGCCTCACGACTTCTTCTGCGCTTTTCCTCGGCAATTTCAATAAGCTCCTCGTCTGTGGGCTCACCTTCCATTACCGCATTGAACTGCTCCTCTGTCATGGTCTCGTTCTTTATAAGGAAGTCGGCGATTCTTTCTACCTTGTTCTTGTTTGCCGTGATGGTTTCGGTAGCTGTATTGTAAGCCTCGTCAATGATTCTTCTGATTTCCTCATCGATTTCAGCCGCAACCTTGTCGGAATAGTTGGGAGTGCTGTTGAAGTCACGACCGAGGAATACCTCCTCGTGACCGCTTCCGTATACAATCGGACCGAGCTTTTCGCTCATACCGTAGGTTGTAACCATCTTGCGTGCGATATCCGTAGCTCTCTGAATGTCGTTGGAGGCACCTGTGCAGATGTCGTCAAGCATAACGCTTTCCGCAACGCGTCCGCCGAGAAGGCTTACGAGGTTGTCCTTCATTTCGCCCCTGGACATATGAGTCTTGTCTTCCTTGGGCACATAAAGAGTGTAGCCTGCCGCAGAGCCTGCGGGGATAATGGAAATCTGATGAACGGGGTCGTGGTGCTTAAGGAAGTAGGAAACAACAGCGTGACCCGCTTCGTGGATAGCCGTGATTCTCTTGTCCTTGTCACTGATAACCTTGGACTTCTTCGCAGGACCTACGATAACCTTGATTGTAGCCTCCTCGATTTCATCCATACCGATATACTTCTTGTTCTTTCTTGCCGTAAGAAGAGCCGCCTCGTTAAGAAGGTTTTCAAGGTCCGCACCGGTAAAGCCCGCTGTGGACTGTGCGATAACTCTGAAGTCAACATGCTCCTCGAAATGCTTACCCTTTGCGTGAACATGGAGGATTTCCTCTCTGCCCTTAACATCGGGATAGTTAACCGTAACCTGTCTGTCAAAGCGTCCGGGACGGAGAAGTGCGGGGTCGAGAATGTCGGGACGGTTTGTTGCCGCCATAACAATTACGCCGTCGTTGTTTCCGAAGCCGTCCATTTCAACAAGGAGCTGATTGAGAGTCTGCTCTCTTTCATCGTGTCCGCCGCCGAGACCTGCACCTCTGTGACGGCCAACCGCGTCGATTTCGTCTATGAATACAATTGCGGGAGCCGCCTTCTTTGCCGTATCGAAAAGGTCACGGACACGGGAAGCACCCACGCCGACATACATTTCCACAAAGTCGGAGCCCGAAATGGAGAAGAAGGGAACACCCGCTTCGCCCGCAACCGCCTTTGCAAGAAGAGTCTTACCTGTACCGGGAGGGCCTACAAGAAGCACACCCTTGGGAATTCTCGCACCGAGGTCTGTGAATTTCTTGGGCTCCTTGAGGAAGTCAACAACCTCCTTGAGCTCCTCCTTTTCCTCGTCAGCACCCGCAACATCCTTGAAGAGTACCTTCTTCTTTTCGTCAGAGCCGAGCTTTGCACGAGCCTTTCCGAAGGAGTTAATCTTACCGCCCTTGCCCATAGCCTGATTCATCATTACAACATACATAATGATAACTGCGGCGATAATTATAATATAGGGAAGGAAGGTTACCCACCAGGGAATGTCCTTCTGTGCCTCGAAGTGGTATTTCTTGAGGGGATACTTGTCCTCGTCTGTGGTCTCGTCGGTTGTAGCCGCATCGGGATTTTCTGTGGTAGCTCCTTCAATAACCGCATCTGTCTGAGGCTTTTCCTCCTCTTCGGCTTCGGCGTTGGGGTTGTGCTGAGCATCAATGTACTTCTGCACATCCTCCTTGAACATAGAGATGCTGTAAAGGGTATATGTTACCTCCTCACCGCTTGTCTTGGTGATGGTGATTCTGCTGTCACCACTGACAACGAATTCCTCAACCTCGCGGTTTTCGAACATATCCATAATATCGCTGTAAACAAGCTCCTTCTGCTTGGTCATGCCCTGAAGAAGGTAGCTGCTTATGCTTATCATTGCAATTATTACAATAATGTAAAACAGCACCGAGCGCAAATTACTTCTCTTTTTCATCGTCTGTCTCTTCACTCCTTGTCGTCTTTTAAGTATAGTCTGATAATTATGTCCGCACTGTCGTAAAATCCGTGCTGAGCATCGCAGACACCAACATACGGAAGGGAGAGAATCCCACCCTCACCGTCGCAGATTCTCGGAAGGTATTTCCGAATATCCACGGGTATCCTCTTTGCCGAGTACATTTTCTTTACATCCTTGGACATACCGCTGATTCTGATTTTGTCGCCGGGAAGTCCCGAGCGGATATGAATTTTTCCTTTTATTATATCCGAAAAAAGTCTTGTCTCCATAATCTGTGTGTAAAAATTTCCCCCGTGGGAAAGCTTTTCACAAGACTCTTTGTTGTCTTCGATTTTTTCACCGTACACGGCAAGAATTTCGCCGCCGCACAGCTCGTTTATTCCGTTTTCGGGAACAATATCGTATTCGGAATAATTTTTTTCGGCTGTCTCGTCTTTACACAGAAGCCTTATTTTACCGCATTCGAATCTGACCGTTATTTCACCGGGAAGGTCAAAGCTCTTGAATTCGCCGTTTTTTTCTCCGACCTTATATATTTCCCCGCAAAGCATATCCGTATGCACCATTGACGGAAGATAACCTGTCCTTTCTCTGTACATCGCTCCGATAATCCTTGAAAGAATTGCCATCGGAAGCATGGAAAGAGAAGCAATATCGTCCGTGCGAAGCCTTGCCGCCTCTTTTTCGAGATATTCGTTGTCACGGGCGCAAAGCTCGGAAAGCTTTGAAATTCCGCCCGCAAGAGACGGATTTATTTCCCGAAGGGCGGGGATAACATTAAGCCTTATTGTGTTTCTCGAGCAGTCATCAATAAGATTCGTGCTGTCCGTAACGTAAGGCTGCGACATTGCCGAAAGATAAGCCTCGATTTCCTCGCGGGTAAGATGCAAGAGAGGACGGATTATTCTGCCTCTCCTTTTCGGAATACCGCAAAGCCCCGAAAGACCGCTTCCGCGGGTTATGTTGAAGATAACCGTCTCCGCATTGTCGCTTGCCGTATGAGCGGTCGCGATATAGTCCGCAGTGCCCTTGTCGCAGAGCGAGTCAAAGTATGCGTATCTTACATCGCGTGCCGTTTCCTCAAGTCCCTTTTTTTCTTTTATAGAAATGGCGGGAACATCGAATTTTTCCGAGTAAAAGGGAATTCCGAGCCTCTCGCACAGATTCCGTGAAAACGCCTCGTCTCTGTCCGCCTCCTCGCCTCTTATCATATGATTTATATGACAGCAGGAAATGGAAAAGCCCATCTCCGTCGAGAGCGAGAAAAGCGAAAGCGTGAGCGCAACGGAATCCGCACCGCCCGAAAGCCCTACGAGTATTTTTTTACCGCACGGCGGAGCATCCTCGAAAATCTCCGTAATAGTTGCCCTTACCGCCGATACGAAATTAGTTTCTGACATTGATTTGTCCTTATCTGCCTTCCGTATGCTGAGTGTCTATTTCCGCAAACTTTGTGTACTGACCGTACCAGCCGAGATCCGCCTTACCCGTTGAGCCGTGACGGTTCTTTGCTATAACACAGCTTGCAACATTAGCCTTTGTCGGGTCGTTTTCGTAGTAGGAATCACGGTAGAGGAACATTACTATATCGGCGTCCTGCTCGATGGCACCCGAGTCACGAAGGTCGGAAAGCTGGGGCGTTTTGTCGGTACGCTGTTCTGTTGCTCGGCTGAGCTGAGCGCAGGTGATAACAGGCACCTGCAAATCCTTTGCCATAAGCTTCAGTGCTCTTGAAATGTCACCGATTTCCTGAACTCTGTTGTCGGTATGCTTATCCGACTGCATAAGCTGAAGGTAGTCGATGATAACAAGTCCCAGATTCTTTACACGGCGAAGCTTCGCCTTCATACCCGTGGCAGTGATGCCCGAGGTGTCGTCAATAAGAATGTCAGTCTGTGAAAGCACCGTTGCCGCCTGACCGAGATGCTCCCAGTCGGTATCGTCAAGCTCCGCGGTACGAAGCTTGTGGCTGTCAATCATTGCTTCACTGGAGAGCATACGCATAACAAGCTGCTCTGCCGACATTTCAAGGGAGAATATGCAGACCGTCTTTTTTGTCTTTATCGCAACATTTGTCGCAATGTTAAGACAGAAGGAGGTCTTACCCATACCGGGACGGGCGCCTACAAGAACAAGGTCCATGTTACCCATACCGATAAGGAAGTTGTCTATCGCCTTGAAGTAGGTAGGTGTACCCATTGCGGCGTTCTTGTCCTCTATAAGATTCTGAAGATTCTGATAGTTGTTTACAAGCACGTCCTTAATATGTGCAAAAGCCTTGTCGTTTACTCCCTGAGCAATATCAAATATTTTCTGCTCGGAGCGGTCGATTATTTCGTCGACATCGCCCTCGCCCGCATAAGCCATATCCGAAATCTCCTCCGACGCCTTTATAAGACGGCGAAGCATAGCCTTGTCCTTTATGATTTTTGCATAGTCCTTGACATTTGATATTTCGGGAACGGAGTCCGCAAGAGCCGCAACATATTCCTTGCCGCCCGCTTCGTTGTACGTGCCCGAATGAACAAGCATTTCAACAAGAGTTACGGGGTCAATGTTTTTACTCTCAAGGAAGAGCTCCTGCATTGCTTCATATATTTTCTTGTGGTTTTCTACGAAAAAGTCATCTGCGCGAAGGGCGTTGGCAAGCTCTCTTATCTGATCGGGGTCAATTATTATCGCACCCAAGACTGCCTTTTCCGCTTCCATGGAATAGGGAATGCTTTTTCCTGTGCCCAGGCTGAATTCCTGTGCCATAACCGCACCTCCAATCCTTTCCGTAAAATTTTAGTCCTTCTTTGCTACAACTACATTGATTTTGCCCGTTACGTCAGCATAAAGCTTAACGTCAAGGGCGTAAGTACCGAATGCCTTGATGGAATCCTTAAGGTCAATCTTTCTCTTGTCAACCTCGATGCCTGAGCACTTTGCAAGCTCGTCAGCGATTTCCTTTGCGCTGATAGCACCGAAGAACTTACCGTCCGCACCTGCTGTTGCGTAAAGCTTTACAACGATGCCCTCGAGCTTCTTTGCGTTTTCCTGAGCTGCCTTCTTTTCCTCAGCCTCTCTGTGCTTCTTTGCTTCTTCCTTTGTGCGAAGCTCATTCATAACTGCATTGTCTGCGATAACCGCGAGCTTCTTGGGGAGAAGAAAGTTTCTTGCGTAGCCGTCGGAAACATTAACAAGCTCGCCCTTTTTGCCCTGTCCGCTTACATCCTGTAAAAGTAATACCTTCATTGTTTTTTCCTCCTGTGGATAAAAAGAATTTTATAATATTTAGATACTCTTGTTTTTTATGAGTATTTTTTACGGTTGAATAAAATGTGTTATTATTTGCCGAGGTACGATGCACACGCCTCAAGAAGCATTTTTTCCGCCTCGTCAACGGACACATCGGAAATCTGTGCCGCCGCCGCATCGTAATGTCCGCCGCCACCGAGCGACTCGAGAATCAGCTGAACGTTTATTGTGCCGTCGGATCTTGCCGAAATACAAGCCTTGCCGTCAATTACGCTCATAACGAAGGATGCCTTGATGGAGGATACCCCAAGAAGTCTGTCCGCCGCCTTTGCCATTGCGATTCTGTCGGAGGGCTCTGTTGCGCCGTAGTACTTTGAGACAGCAATCGAATCGTAGTGAATCTTTACGTCCGTCTCAAACTTTGACTCACGCATAAAGTCCTTTATGTCGGTTCTGAACAGCCTCTGTGCATCCGTGGGACTTCCGCCCTCGCTTCGCAGGTACTGTGCCGCACCGAAGGTGCTTATGCTTGTGTTCTTTGAAAATTGCTTTGTGTCAAGAATAATACCCGCGAAAAGAAGATTCGCCTCAAAGGGGGAAAGGCTTCCCGGATCGAGGGAGTACTCGAGAATTTCCGCAACAAGCTCGGATGCCGAGGATGATGACGGCTCGATGTAGGTGATTTTCGGGTTAACCTTGTAGTCACCTGTTTTTCTGTGATGGTCGATGATGGCAACATTCTGTGCCGCCTCGAATATTTCGGGTGCCTCAAACTGCTTTATGTTGTTTACGTCGCAGACAATAACAAGTGTGTCCGAGCGGACAAGGTCCTGCGCGCTGACGGCATCCGTAAACAGATCGAGATATTTGTGGTTGCCCGACATCATTGCAAAGATGGGCTTGAGGTTTGTGTCGTGGATGTTTATTACAATGTGTGCATCCTTGCCCTCGTGTTCACAGAGCTTTGCAATACCTATGCAGGAGCCTATGGAGTCGTGGTCGCAGAATCTGTGACCCATAATGATTACATTTCCGCTGCTTTCGATAAGCCCGCGGAGCTCCTGGGCTATAACCCTTGAACGGATTTTTGTTCTCTTCTGTACACTCTTGAACTTACCGCCGAAGAATTCGGTGGAGCTCTCGGTCTTGATAACCGCCTGGTCGCCGCCTCTTGCAAGGGCAAGGTCCAGAGCCGTTCTTGCCAGCTTCAGCTTTTCCGAGAAAACGCTGTCCGTTCTGGCAATACCTATACTTGCGGTGAAGGGTACGCTTACGCCCTCAACCTCAAGCTCCTTGATGGTGTCGAGAATATCAAACTTTGACTCAAGAACACTCTCCAGCTTCTCCTCACGGAAAAGAAGAATGTACTTGTTCTTTTCGTATTCCTTAATAATGCCCTCAAGACCCTCGCACCACTCGTCAAGAGCACTTGCGATAGCATTGGAGGCGGTACGCTGATTGTCTCCGAGAAACTGTGTCGCCTCGGCGAAGTTGTCTATTACCAGAAGCGCCACAATCGTGCGGTTCATAAGAAGCTCGTGACGGAGCTCCTCTATTTTGTCCGTGTTGTGGAGAACAACGAAGCAGTAGTTCTTGTGGGTTGTGCCCATTGTACTGTATCCGCAAAGCTCAAAGTTGGAGTTACCCACACGGCAGAGCACGTTTTCGCCCGCACGGAGCTTTTCGGGAAGGGCATCGGTGTAGCCCTCAGTGATAATCTCCGAAATGTCCTTGCGGAAGATGCTTCCGTTTTCCTCGCAAAGAGCGGAGCAGTTCTTGTTGCACCAGATTATTTCATTGTTGTTGCCCATAATCAGCATCGCATCGTCGGACTTGAGAATGAATTCCCTTGTGATGTTGGTTATAAGCGTCTTGTCCGTGATATTGCCCGAGCTTGCGCTTCTTTTTCCCGCAAGAATGAATATAACGGATGCGTAAATTATGGTTATGACTGTGCCCGCTATGCACAGCTTCATATTAAGGAAACCGCATAAAACCGTAAATGCGCACATAAAGCATATTGCAATGACAGAGCTTCTTCCGAAGACGGGTCTGTCGGTGAGTCTATCTGATTTCATCGGCGAACACTTCCTTTCCTGAATTTTTCATCGGTAAGCCTTACCGGGCGGAGATGTCAGCCCTTGACTGTCTGTATTCCGACGTGCCGAAGAAAATAACGGCAAGAATGAGAAGAAAGGGCGAGAGTGAGAGACCGAATACGGTCACTGCAGTAATTATGATAACGGATGCTATGGGGGCAGTTTTTTTTGATAAAATCCTGTGGATTTTTCTGATTCCGAGAACAATATAATTCGGCAAAAGAGCAATCAGAACATTCATAACCCCGAAGGTGAAGGGGGAGAGACTGCTCTCAAAAAGCAGGGATATAACCGTGAGTGTGCCGAAAATATTGAATATTATATGTGCCGTGGGCGAAACATTGAATCTTCCGAAGGCGTACTCGCCGTAAACCGCCATCCTCTTGCAGAGAAAATCCGCAATATAGCCGAAAATAAGCATCGCAAAGAAGTATACCGCATACAAGATGGACGGCATAAGTGCTATATAGGTTATAAGCGAATCGGTAAGCATCTTTTCGTTGACGGTGAGCATTGCGGGATTGATGGCGGGATTCATTGCGGCAACCTCGGAGAGGGTCGCTGTGTAAAGACTTACGAATTCGGAAATGAAGGAGTCTATTCCGTCAAAGATTACCGTTGATACGCTCACACCCCTTTCGGCTGCGGAAATAAACAACGGAATCGCAATTTCAAGTCCCGCAAAGAGCAGCATAACGAATGCGGCAACCGCACTTGCATCCGCTCTTGACTGCTTCCCGAGAGCCTTTCGGTATATAACGGCAGATGTCGCCGCATAAGCGATAAAGCCGAGACATCTGTAGAGCAACAGCTCTGACGAATCGGTCATAACTCCGACAACGCACAATGCCGCTATCGGCAAAGCAAGTATACCGAGCCCCGAGGCGAGCTTGTTGCTTTTTTCACCGAGGGACATAAGAAAGCAATAATATAAAAGCATTATAAGAAAGCTGCAAACGATACCGAAAATCGGAGAGGCTGCAAGTGCAGTACCTGTCGCACCCGTTATCGGAAGCAGAATCTCAAATATTGACACCGCTGTGAAAAGCAGTGCGAAAACCGCCGTGCGGTTATTTTTTTCGGGCATTTTTTATTCTCCGTGTAGAATATAAGTTATTTTCGGATGTTAAATATCAAAGCTTATCTGAAGCTCGGAAAGGTCGAATTCCTCGTAAAGAGTACCGGTTGAGGGAAGCTTTGACTTTCTGTATCTTCCGAAGTGCTTCATCTGCTCGCTTCCGTCGTCAACAAACTCGACGATATCCGAAACAATCTGACCGCGCTTCTGCGTAAATACAATTACACCGGAGGCTGTTCTTGTAGCCTTTTCCGTAAGCTGGTCGCTGTTTATGATGACAGCCTTTCCCGAGGAGGACTTGAGAAGGAATTCCTTTGCGGGGTCTCTGCCTTCCTTTTCGGGAACAAAGAATATTGCTCTTGCGGGGCTGTCCGAGCTGAATGCCTTGGTGAGCTTCTTTCTGTTGGTCTTTGTGGCGTATTCCGAAACCTTTATCTTGACAGCCTTGCCGTTTTCAAAGAAGATTGCAACATATCCGCCGTAGTCCTTTGTGGGCATTGCCATAAGAACATTTTCGCCCTCCTCGAAATTAAGGGAAGCGGGGAGATAATCACCCAGCATTGAGGGCTTTGAAAGGTCGAAGTCGTCAAGCTTCGCCTTGTATACCTGACACTTGTCGGTAAATACAAGTATATCAAACTCGTTGGAAACATCGAACTTTCCGACAATATAGTCGTTGTCCTTGAGCTTCTGGGCATCGGTCTTCGGAAGGTTACCCTTGGGAAGAAGCTTCTTGATATAGCCGTCCTTTGTTGTGAGCATTGTAACGGGATATACTTCTATTTCGGGCTCCTCGAATTTAGGCGCCTCTGTTTCCTCAATAATCTGAGTCTGTCTCGGCTTTGCGTACTTCTTCTTTACCTCTGCAAGCTGCTTTACGATAATGTTCTTTACCTTCTTGTCACTGCCGAGGATTTCTTCTGTTTCCGCAATTTCGTTTATAAGCTTGTCTCTGTCGTCAAGACGCTTGAGAATGTATTCCTTGTTGATGTTACGGAGCTTTATTTCCGCAATGTATTCCGCCTGAATTTCGTCAATATCAAATCCCTTGCAGAGGTTGGGGATAACGTCCTTTTCGTGCTCGGTCTCACGGATTATCTTGATTGCCTTGTCAATATCAAGAAGAATCTTTGCAAGACCCTCGAGAAGGTGAAGTCTTTCCTTGGCCTTCTGAAGATTGAAAAACAGCTCGCGCTTTACGCATTCCGTTCTCCACGCAATCCACTCCTCAAGAATGGAGTAAACGCCGAGAGTTCTGGGGCTTCCGCCGATGATGATTGTGAAGTTACAGGGATAGCTGTCCTCAAGAGTTGTAAGCTTGAAGAGCTTCTGCATAAGCTGCTCGGGGTCTGTGCCACGCTTAAGGTCAATTGTGAGTCTGTTACCCTCAAGACCTGTTTCTTCTCTGATATCGGTGATTTCCTTGATTTTGCCCTTCTTGGCAAGCTCTACAACAGTGTCGATGATGTCCTCAACCTTTGTGGTGTAGGGAATCTGGGTAACCTCTATGCAGTTAGCCTTCTTGTCGTAGCTGTATCTCGCACGGAGCTTGAATGAGCCTCGACCTGTTCTGTAGATTTCCTGAAGCTTTTCTCTGTTGTAAAGGAAGAATCCGCCGGAAGGAAGGTCGGGAGCTATGAGTATATCCGTAATATCCGCATTGGGATTCTTTATAAGCTCTGTTGTGGCATCGCAGATTTCACCGAGATTGAAGGAGCAGATGTCACTTGCAAGACCTACCGCAATACCCTTGTTGGGAGAAACGAGAATATTCGGGAAGGACGTAGGAAGAAGCACGGGCTCCTGAATTGTGCCGTCGTAGTTGTCAACAAAGTCAACAGCATCCTTGTCAAGTCCCGAGAAAATGGTCTCACAGAACTTGTCAAGCCTTGCCTCGGTATAACGGGAGGCAGCGCAGGGCGACTTTGAGAAGTGGTTACCGAAGGCACCCTTGGACTCGATAAAGGGATGAAGAAGGGATGCGTGTCCCGTTGTAAGTCTTACGAGAGTGTCGTATATAGCCGCATCACCGTGAGGGTTGAGCTTCATCGTGCTTCCGACAATGGTGTTGGACTTTGTGAGTCTGCCGCCAAGTAAACCGTCCTTGTACATTGTGTAAAGGAGCTTTCTGTGGGCGGGCTTGAAGCCGTCGATTTCGGGAATTGCTCTCGAGATGATAACGCTCATCGCATAGGGCATATAGTTTGTTTCAAGAGTTGCGGTAATGGGCTGCTCCGTTACCACCGCATGGGTAATCTGTGTTTCGTCGTATTTTGTCTTTCCTGTTGATTTCTTTCTTTCAGCCATTTTTACTTCCTGTTCTTTAAAGTATTTTTAGTTATTGTCGTCTATATCAAAAAGTGATGTCTGGACTGCCTGAGAATTCTTTTTGTCATCGGTGAATTTCTTGCCGAGATGCTCGTATGCTCTCTGTGTGGCACATCTTCCTCTGGGAGTTCTGTTAAGGAAGCCGAGCTGTAAGAGATAAGGCTCGTAAACATCCTCAAGAGTGATTGCCTCCTCGCCGATTGTCGCCGCAAGAGTATCAAGTCCCACGGGGCCGCCGCCGAAATAGTCTATGATTGCGGACAGCATTCTTCTGTCGATAGCATCAAGACCGAGGTCGTCAACCTCAAGCATCTTAAGGGACGCGTCGGAAATCTTCTTGGTGATAACTCCGTCGCCCTTGACCTGCGCATAGTCGCGCACACGCTTTAAAAATCTGTTTGCGATTCTGGGAGTACCTCTGGAGCGCTTGGCAATTTCCATTGCACCGTCATATTCCGCGTTTATACCGAGAATCTGCGCGCTTCGAGTAACAATACCGCAAAGCTCCTCATCGGTGTAAAGCTCGAGACGGAGAAGATGACCGAATCTGTCACGCAGAGGGGAGGTGAGCTGACCTGCTCTCGTTGTAGCACCTATAAGAGTGAACCTCTTAAGAGGCAGACGGATGCTTCTCGCACTGGGGCCCTTACCCATAATAATGTCAAGGTTAAAGTCCTCCATAGCGGGATAAAGTATTTCCTCAATCTGGCGTGAAAGACGATGAATTTCGTCAATAAAGAGAATATCGCCGTCACCGAGATTGGTAAGAAGCGCCGCAAGGTCACCCTGCTTTTCAATTGCGGGACCCGATGTAATACGGATATTAACCCCCATCTCCGCCGCAATAATGGTAGCGAGCGTAGTTTTACCGAGACCGGGAGGTCCGTGGAGGAGAATATGGTCAAGTCCCTCACCACGCATTCTCGCCGCCTGCATGGATATATTAAGTTTTTCCTTTACCTTTTCCTGACCCACGTATTCCGAAAGGCTTTTCGGTCTCAGAGCGTTCTCGTTATCTCCGCCCTCGGCACCGTCCTCACCGATGAATTCGGAGGACACTATTCTGCTTTCAAAATCGAAATCTTCGTCGTCGTAGTGGGGTTTGCTGCTTTTTATCATTTTTCCTCCGTGCCGTCAAAATTTTCGGCGGACTTGATTGTGTATGTGTTTTCTGTGTGATTTTGGGGATTGTTTAAAATGTATTCTGTTATTGCGAAATGGTCTTGTTCGTTGCGGATTATATGGTCGTGATAACTACGTTGCCATATTTGTCGTTTAGGACAATTTTCAAAAATATTGCATTTTTTGGTTGTTATGGACTTGAATGCACACATAATATCTGCGATTCCCATTGTAGGGGAGGGGCTCTGCTCCTCCCGTTCCCCGCGGTAAGGAATTTCCACAATCATATGTACATGATCAGGCATAATAATATACGGGTTTATAATTACACCATATCGATTTTCTGTATTTTTAATTTCTGATTTTACAATATGTCCAAGCGGGCGGAGTAGAACCCCGCCCCTACATATTCGGGACAAAATTGTTTGCCTGTTATGCGTACAAACCGTAACATAATAAAACCCGTTTTTTGAATAATCATACCCTTTCAATCGGATATTTTTTCTTCTCCTATACCCAACCGTAGCCATATTATTTCATAAGCAAAGCAAGCGCCTGACGAATAATATCCTCAACGGTAGCCCCATTACAAGCCTTAACCGCCTTTGTTGCCTCAGCCGTAGTATACCCGAGCACACAAAGCGCATCAATCGCCTCGCCGGAAACGGATGAAGGTACATACGCCGTAGTACCCGATGCGGAAACCGTGTCGAGAATGTCGCCCGACATCTCAAAGCCCTTGGCTACCTTGTCCTTGAGCTCAAGGATTATCTTCTGCGCCGTCTTGAGTCCCACACCGTTGGCACGGGAAATTGCCTTTGCATCGTTTGCCGCACACGCAGCCACAAAGCTTTCAACGGAAAGTGCCGAAAGAATCGCCATAGCCGCCTTGGGGCCTACACCCGAAACAGTTATGAGAAGCTTGAAAAGATTGCACTCGCTTTGTGAATAAAATCCGTAAAGCTCAATCGCGTCCTCACGCACAGCCTGATAGGTGTAAAGCTTGGTCTTAACTCCCGATGCCTCACCCGAAGCGGTCATACCGCCCTTTTTTACTAGCATATCGTAAGTCGTTCCGCTGATATTAAGAAGATACCCAACTCCGCCGCAATCAATAACCGCCATATTGACGGAAAGCTCGGCAAGTGTTCCGTTAAGATAATAATACATAAAAAATTCCTCTGAAAATTCAAAATGAAGATTGCGAAGCAATCCGCCTCAATTCCGAATTCAAAGAATGCAAGCATTCTTGTCGAGTTTCCTTTGGAAACATCGCTCTCATTCCGAATTCCGAATTTTAAAGTAAACTCAAATATTAAACAACAAGCTGCTCTGCGAGTACCCGTGACAAATCGCCATTGCCAGCGCATCCGCCGTATCATCCGGCTTTGGCACCTCACGAAGCTTGAGTATGTTTGTCACCATGTACTGTACCTGTTGCTTTTCCGCTCTGCCGTAGCCTGTCACAGCCTGCTTTACCTGCAAGGGCGTGTACTCGTAAATCGGGACTCCGCATTTGTGTGCCGCAAGAAGAATTACACCCCTTGCCTCGCAGACCGTCACGGCGGTTTTTCTGTTGTCGTTGAAGAACAGCTCTTCTATTGATACCGCCTCGGGCTTGTAGGTCTCGCACAGCTCGGTGATGCCTCTGTAAATCTCGAGAAGTCTTTCCTCGAGCGGCATCCCTGCGGGTGTCAGTACCGCACCGTAGTCAATCACCTTGAAGGAGCCTTTTATATAGTCCAGCACACCGAAGCCGACCGTTGCAAGACCGGGGTCAATGCCGAGTATTACCATAATTGCATCCTCCTTTGCCGTGATTTTTGAAAAAATACGGGATTTTATTACCCTATTATAATATAATACCATAGAATTATGATAAAGTCAAGACAGATTTATTAATGTTCCTGCTTCAGTTGTTAACAGTGATTGAAATTCAGGTGATTTTTGTGTGCATTTCTATTGACATACCGAAGCAAATGAGCTATAATTAAACCGTAACTACCGTAAAGGAGGCACACAATGGACTTTTCAAATCCCTCTGCATCAGTTATCATTGTGATATTCGGATTTGTTCTTATCGGTATGGGAATTTCAAAACTAATAAAGCACTGCACATTTATGAAAAAGCCGCACGAAGCAATCTACGGCGAAATTGTCGGATGCGAAAAAGAAATACATCATTACAGACTGCATACCGTTACACTTTGCCGTGCAAAGATGAGATTTGAATACAACGGAAGAACATACGATATAATGGACGAAAACGCTGTTCCCGAGAGAATATTCGGAAATGTTTTTTCGTACAATCTGAAGCACCGTATAAGGATTACCGGCGGTGACGCATACACAGCCACTCTCGACTACGCAGAGTGCCTTAATGTCGGCAGAAACCAAGGATTTCTGTTTGCGGGAATCGGCTTGGCTGCGGTTATAATCGGTCTGCTTTAATCGGTTTTACATAAGGTCAAACAACACTTTTTCGGAGGAACTTAATATGGACAAATTTGCTATCAATCCTTACACCCTGCACTACTCAAAATACATGGAACGCTCGGGCAGAATTTCGGGAACAATACTTATAATCATCGGTCTTGCCTTTATCGTAAACGGCATGAAAAATCTCGTTCAGCATCTTAAAATGAGCAGAACGGAATATACCGTCGTACATGGAAAAATCATAACCTTCGAAAAGAAGGACAGACATGTCAAGCTCTCAAAAAAGACGGATTTTTACCCCGTTATGGAATTTGCATGCAACGGCAATACCTACAAGGTGAAATCCAAAATGTCCTTCGGTGAGGAGACAATGGGTGCTTTTGCCAAGGCAAGCGATGAGAACAGATTTGAGGTAAGAGTACCCAAAAACGATGTTTTCGGTGCGATTCCCAACTATGAGCTTAACAGAAACGAGAAGCTTTTTGCTGCACTCTGGTCAATCGGATTCGGTCTGTTTTTTGCTGTGATCGGTGCTGCTTTTATTATCAACAGACCGCAGGCATAAACGGTGGAAATTTTCGGAAATCGACGAAAATTTACTTTATGTTTATATATCCCGTAATTTCTCCTTGATTTATTAAAAAAAATAGTGTATAATAGTGCAGTAAGAAAATTTTTTTGAAAGGACACTACAAAAATGACAGAAGTAACAAAAGAAACAATAATCGGCGATATCCTTGACGAGCACGCAGACTGCGCTCCTTAGTTCCTTGAAATCGGCATGCACTGCCTCGGTTGCCCCTGCTCCAGAGGCGAAACAATCGAGGAAGCCTGCAACGTTCACGGCACAGATTCCGACGAGCTTGTAAGAAAGCTTAATGAGCACATTGCAAACAAGTAATAAGGGCGGCATAGACCAGAAAATCCGTGTCGGAAAAAGACTTTTGGCGGCGGCAGAATATGTCGCCGTTTCGTCTGCGAAAAACGGGGACGGCAAAAAAATCTGTGCCGATATCGGCTGTGACCACGGATATCTGTCCATATACCTTATCGAAAAGGGAATCTGCGACTTTGTCTATGCCTCGGATATAAACGAAAAGCCCATTGCCATCGCAAGAAAAAACATAGCCGCAAGAGACACAAGAGGCTTTTGCCTTTCCGAAAAAATCGACATCCGTCTGGGTGACGGTCTTGCGGGACTTGAAAATGCGGGAATAAACCACGTCATAATCTGCGGAATGGGCGGTGAGGTTATTTCAGGCATTCTGGAAAGAGCAAGGGACTTTTGGAAGAGCGACGTAAAATTCATCCTTCAGCCGATGTCCTCGGAATACGAGCTTCGTATGTGGCTTTCGCAAAACGGCTTTGAAATCGAGGGCGAATCGCTTCTTCGTGACAGCGGAAGAATTTACACGGTTATGTGTGTGTGCTTTACGGGAGAAAACGGAAGCTTTTCCGAGTCGGAATATATGATCGGACGACACAACATAGAAAAGGGCGGAGAGCTTCTTTCGGAGCTTTGCGAAAGAAAGCTCGGTCACGCAAAAAATCTTCTTCTTTCCGCAAATGCTTCGGACAAGGACAAGGCACTCGAGAGTGAGCTTTCCCTTTTGCTTTCAAAAATAAAGCCCGAAATCGGGTGAAAATTCAATCGGAGTATGCTATGACTACAATCAGAGATATAGATACGTACATCACAGAGCTTTGCCCCCGCGACCTTTCTGAGGGATGGGACAACGACGGTGTTATGCTTTGCGGAAGCCTTGACAAGGAAGTAAAAAAGGTTGTTCTTTGCCTTGAGATAGGTCTTGATGCCGTAAAGTATGCGGCAAGCGTGGGTGCGGATGTTATCATTACCCACCACCCCTTTATCTTCAGAGCAATGCCGAATATCAGAGGGGAAAAGTTCTCGGAAATCGAGCTTCTTATGAAGAATAACATCTCCGTGCTTTCCTATCACACAAGATACGACAAGGCGGTTGGCGGCGTAAACGACATACTTGCGGAAACGCTTGAGCTGAAAAACGTTACGGATAACGGCACCTTCCTTCGCACGGGCGAGCTTGAATGTGAAATGAGCGGTGAGCAGTTTGCGGAGCATCTCCGTAAGACTCTCGGCTGTGGCACAATGAAGACTTATTTTGACAAAAACGCAAAAATCAAAAAGGTTTCCGTATGCGGAGGAGCGGGCAAGAGCTTCCTTGAGGAAGCATCACAAATTGCCGATGCCTATGTCAGCGCAGACTTTTCCCACGAAACCTTCATAGACTCAAAAACACTCGGCACGGCAGTCTTTGACGCAGGTCACTACTACACGGAAAACCCCGCAGTAAAAAAGCTCGGCAAGGTGCTTTCCGAAAAATTTGCGGATGTGGTTTTCGACTTCCACGATGTAGGCTGTCCCTATTTTATGGTATAAAACAAATAAAATCAATTCCGAAGATTGCGAAGCAATCAACCAAAACTATTCACTATTCACTCTTCACTATTAACTAATTTTTCCCGGAGGAATTAAATGCCTTTTGACGCAGGCTTCACCGCCGCCGTAACCAAGGAAATTGCCGATGTTGCGACAGGTGCGAGAATAGATAAAATTTATCAGCCGGAGAGAGATATCGTCGTGCTTTCACTTAAAAGCGCGGGCGAAAATAAAAAGCTTCTCCTCTCCGCAGTTGCGGGTATGTCACGCTTCGGCTTTACCGACACCGACAGAGAAAATCCCGCAGAGCCGCCTATGTTCTGTATGCTTCTTCGTAAGCACCTTGTGGGCGGTCACATTATGTTTGTAAAGCAGCTCGGCTTTGAAAGAGCGGTTGAAATAGGTATCAGCTCCCACGATGAAATGGGCTTCAAATCGGAAAAGTCCCTGATTGTGGAAATTATGGGTACCTATAGCAATATAATTCTTCTTGACGAAAAGAGAAGAGTGCTTTCCGCAATAAGATTTGTGGATTTGTCCGTTAAGGCAAAAAGACAGATTCTGCCGGGCTTCCCGTATGAACTGCCTCCCGTGCAGGAGGGTAAGCTTGATACTCTTGCCGTTACAAGGGAAGAGTTTATGGCAAAGCTTGAAAAGGATATTTCCGAGGGCTTCGGAGAAAATGCGGTGGATAAATATCTTATCGCAAGCTACAGAGGACTTTCTCCGCTTGTTGCCCGTGAAATTTCCTTCCGTGCCTGCAAGGAGACAACCTTTGCGCTTGCTCTTTGCGACCGTGAAAAGCTGTGGTTTCACTTTAACGAAATCTACGGCAGAGTGGCAAGAGGCGAGTTCGAGCCGTACATCCTTTACGACAAGGACAAAAGACCGCTTGAGTACTCCTTCTGCGAAATCCGCCAGTACGGTCTTTCCGTTGTCTGCGTAAAATGTGATTCCTTCGGCGAGCTTATGGATAAGTTTTGCTTTGAGAAGGACAAAAACGAGAGCATAAAGCGCAAGAGTCAGGATATACTGAAGCTTCTTTCGGCGGCAAGTGCGAGAATCACCAAGAAGATTTCGCTTCAGGAAAAGGATCTCTCCGAATGTGCCGAAAGGGAAAAGCTCAAGCTCTACGGAGACCTTATCACGGCGTATATGTATATGCTGAAAAAGGGCGACTCGTCCGCAAAGCTTGTTGACTACAACGACTACGACGAGAACGGCAACGGCAAGGAAATCGAGGTACCTCTTGAAATAAACCTTACCCCCGCACAGAACGCACAGAGATACTACAAATTCTACGCCAAAATGAAAACAAGAGAGGTTCAGCTCACCGCACAGATAGAATCGGGCAGGGAAGAGCTTGAATATATAGACACCATCTTCGACAGCCTAACCAAAGCGGAGGGCGAAAAGGACATTGCGGAAATCCGTGAGGAGCTTGCCATAAGCGGCTACGGAAAGAAGCTTGAGTCAATGTTCGGCTCAAGAACAAAGTCCAAGAGCGCAAGAAAGCAGAAGATGAAGAAAACCTACGACCTTCTCGAATTCCGCTCAAGCGGAGGCTACAGAATTCTCTGCGGTAAGAACAATCTTCAGAACGATTACCTTACAACCGAGGTTGCCGATAAGTTCGATATGTGGTTCCACGTAAAGGATATGCCCGGCTCACATACGGTTATGTTCTGCGGTAAGGATGAGCCCTCGGCAGAGGATTACACGGAGGCAGCAACAATTGCGGCGTTCTATTCCAAGGGCAAGGATATGCCCGGTGTACCTGTTGACTACACAAGAATCAAGAACGTCAAAAAGCCCTCGGGAGCAAAGCCCGGCTTTGTAATATACGAAACCAACTACACGGCATACGTCACGGCAGACGAGGAGCTTGTAAAGAGGCTTCGTGCCGTCAAATAAAGCAAGGCTCTGCCGGAGCCGCAATTTTTCGGAGACTATTATGGAAACAATGGAATACAAGGTTGAAAAAATAGACGGCGACTACGCCATCCTTATCCGCACCGACGACGGCTCAAACGACGAAATCTTAGTTGCAAGAGCACTTCTGCCGGACTGCATTGATGAAGGCACGGAGCTGGTTTATGAGTGTCTTTCGTATAGCGTGAAGGAAAGATGAGGAAAAATGCACAATGCACAATGCACAATG
>JAFYPA010000035.1 GCA_017560085.1 Clostridia bacterium | reverse complement strand
ACTGTGGATTCATAAAAACTTTTGGATGCTTCAACTTCATCATAACCGTAATTTTCGGATATCAAATGCACTACCTGCGGTACAACGAGGACAAGCATAGCTTCAAACTTTTTCTTATCCATTAAAACTCCTCCTCCGGTACTGTTCCGATAAATTTTAAGTAGCTAAGTGCTTTTTCCGACGTAAGAACAAGTTGATTATAAAGCTTTTTTACCTTCAATGCTTCAAGAGTTTGTTCTTTTGTGAGAACACCTGCAGTATAGAGTGTGAACGTTGTGTACACGTCATCGTTGGCAACGGGACCATAGATGAAATCATATGCTTCGCCGCTATAGTTGCCGGATCTGTTCTCAGAAACAAAGTCGAGCCAAGCTTCATTGGCGGACTCAAATTTGAGAATGCTGCATTCTGCAAATGCCGTCCCTTCATCGATTTCGTAAATACTAACTGTTCTTTCACCGGACTTACGGCGTTTTGTAACCTTGTCTGCAAAACCGATTGCCTGCGTTTTGTTTGTAGTGGTATAGAAGCCATAACCAAAATCGAGATATCTGTTTTGTTCAACAAGTCTCGGTTCCGATACAGTCACATTACTTCCGTGATATAATATCATTGTTCTCCCTCCAATACTTTATTTGCAATATTTAATTCTTCCGTTAAAGACTTAATCATAACTTCAATATGTTTCCGTTTTTCAACCTGCTCTCTTAAAGTATCAATATCTGCTTTACTAACATATTTTGAAACAACTTTTTTGCCGTCTCTGTATTTCAGATAATAATAGGTTTTATCACCAACAACCTTTTCAGAAATAGTCCCCTTCGGTAAGCTTTCGTATTCCTCACGGTATCTCTGAAGCATATATTCAATACGTCGTTTCTCTTGCAAAACGGTGGTCAAAATCATATTCATATACATCACCCATTTATATTATACACAACATCTGCAAAAATATCAATAGGTGTTGTGCAAATATTTCAATTTGCTTTTCATAAAAGAACGGTGCGACTTTTACGCACCGTTCTCTCATATAGCACCTATCTTTTTAAGATATGAAACAGCATCGGTATGTCCTCGAAAATATATTTGCTGTCTTTCCATATCTTCAAGCTGACGCATCAAATTAAAATATTCAACAAGTTTAGCGTGTTCGGATGAGCTTAACTGTACTTCACCTTTACCACTCAGCACGATAGAAATATAAGGGCAATTTCTCTTAATCTCATTTATTTCTTCATGTAATTCAGCGTACTCCTCATTAGTATTTCGCATATCCACAATGATATCACTATCAATTTCCGCAAAGGAATCCTCGATGCGTGACGCCAAATCAAAGTATTTGTCTTTCATAAACTTACTCCTACTGTTTTTATTTTATTGTACCCATAAAACAGTTTGATATCAAGTATGCAACAGATCAAATTTAAGATTTAAGGAACAGACCTTTTATGATCTGTTCCTCTGCCTCTATCTTGTTTGTGATTTGGCTTTTTCCTTTTCCAACGTTTCCTCCTCCGGGGCATCGTCAAGTATCTCCTTATCCTTCTGATCCATATTCAGCAGAATATTCAGCGTTTTCAGTCTTGCCGTTTTCTCCGCGAGCTCTGCTTCTTTGGGGAACGGTTCGTTCATGTCTGTCCTTGCTCGTTCAAGCTGAACTTTCGTATTTTCAAGCTCGTCGCGTACAGCTTCAATCCTTGTCGAGAGTCCGTCTATCGCATTGTCCATACGGGTTATGTTTCCGAACACATCCGCACCGAGTGAAAAGGTATGGGAAAGCGAACCTTTGAGAGTCATGAGGTACTGATTATCTACGCTATCGTATGTTATAGACAGCGCAAATCCACGATATGCTCCCACCGATACGGTTTCCGAGCCTTGCATCCTCGTACATACGTCGATTATGGCTTTACCCGCATCCTCCTTCTCGGTGTAATGAGTATCAAACACCGTCATACCCGCAAATCCTTCAAGCGGCTTCGGGTGACTTTCAGCAAGCTCAATATCCTTTTCAAGTCCCGCAATACGTTCCGTAAGTGAAGCAATCGTACTCGGGTATTTACGGAGAACAAGATCTTCAAGAGTATACTTCTGATTAAGGTGATTAGCTTTCAGCATATTCAGCTTTCCCACCTCCATATCAAGGTTACACTTCTCAATGATAAGCGGATTTCCCGTGGCAAGCGCCTTTATCTCGGAATAGCTTAGTGCCGTTTCGTCAACGTCATCAGCCACTCTTACGGGAGTTTTGCTCGTCATGATCTGCGCGATGAACTTCTGCTTGTTCTCGACGAGCTGATAGAGGTATGCATCAAAGGTGTTTTCCGTAACGTAGCGGTAAATATCAACCTCTGCGTTTCTGTTACCTTGTCGAACTATTCGTCCAAGCCTCTGTGCAAGGTCAGACGGTCTCCACGGACAGTCAAGGTCGTGAAGTGCAACCAAACGGTCTTGAACGTTGGTGCCGGCACCCATCTTCGCGGTACTTCCCATAAGAATACGCACCTGCCCGGATCGTACCTTTGAAAACAGCTCCTTTTTCTTTGCTTCGCTGTTGGCGTCGTGAATAAAGGCTATTTCATCCTCGGGAATGCCTGTGGCTATGAGCTTTGCTTTCAAGTCATCATACACACTGAAGGTACCGTCGGACTTGGGAGTTGAGAGATCGCAGAAAACAAGCTGTGTGCCTTGTATGTCTCTTGACTTCTCCCAAATGCCGTATACGTTTCTCGCGCAAGTAGCAACCTTGCCGTTTTCGTCGTCAGGGGCAAGTGGATTCACCAGGCGCATATCAAGAGCGAGCTTTCGCCCGTCGTTTGTGATGCGGAGCATATTGTCTACGCTCGGGTCAACGTTACCGCCACGGATGCTCTCAGCTCGCTCTGCAAGACTTTTTATCATCTCCTGCTGCATCTCCGACGGCTTTATGACCTCCGTGTGGAAGTTGGCTTTGGGTACAGGGAGCTTCAGCATATCTGCTGTCTGAATATCCGCCACCTGCTTAAAGCATGACATAAGCTCGGGCAGGTTGTAGAACTTCGCAAATCTCGTTTTCGCTCTGTAACCGGAGCCTTCGGGAGACAGCTCAATTGCGGTTATGGTCTCCCCGTAGTTTGCCGCCCAATCGTCGAAGTGACCGAGTCCCATATCCTGCAGAGTACCGTACTGCAGATACCTCTGAATGGTATAAAGCTCAACCATACTGTTTGAGATCGGCGTACCCGTGGCGAATACAACGCCGCGTCCGTCCGTGATCTCATCAAGATACTGACACTTCATAAAAAGGTCGGAGGATTTCTGCGCTTCTGTCTGCGCGATTCCTCCGACGTTTCTCATTTTTGTTGCAAGGAAAAGGTTCTTAAAGTAGTGGCTCTCGTCTACGAATATTCTGTCAACGCCTAATTCCTCAAAGGTAACAACGTCATCCTTACGGCTTTGGTCATTAAGCTTTGCAAGTCGGGTCTCAAGTGATTTTTTCGTCCTCTCAAGCTGTTTTATGGTGTAGCGTTCCGCTTTCTCGGATTTCGCTTCACGTATACCGTCCATTATCTCATCAATCTGTCGGTTGATGATCTTCTCCTGTCTTTCTTTAGACATGGGGATCTTTTCAAACTGACTGTGACCGATGATAATAGCATCGTAATCTCCCGTGGCGATACGTCCGCAGAACTTCTTGCGGTTCTTCGTCTCAAAGTCCTTTTTCGTTGCCACAAGGATGTTTGCCGACGGGTATAGCTGTAGCCATTCTGCCGCCCACTGCTCGGTAATGTGATTGGGAACGACTATCAAAGATTTCGTACAAAGTCCAAGCCTTTTAGACTCCATAGCAGCCGCTACCATCTCGAATGTCTTGCCCGCACCAACCTCGTGTGCAAGGAGAGTGTTACCGCCGTACATAATGTGTGCGATGGCGTTCACTTGGTGCTTACGGAGGGAGATTTCGGGATTCATACCGCTGAAGCGGATATGCTGACCGTCGTACTCACGAGGACGGATTGAATTAAAGGTCTCGTTGTATATGCGGCACAGCCTTTCACGGCGGTCGATGTCACGCCACAGCCATTCCGCAAACTTTGACTTTATCAGCTCCTGTCTGTCCTGGGCGATAGCGGTATCTCTCTTATTGAGGATTCGTACCTCATTACCGTTGGCATCGATCTTCGTGTCAAAAATACGCACGTCCTTCTGATTCAGCGTCTGTTCAAGGATATGAAAGGCGTTGATACGCTTCGTTCCGTATGTGGAGAACACGGAAACGTTTGTGCTGTCAGAGTTCTTATTTGTGATGTTCCACTCACCCGTAACGTTAGAGCGCAGTATGTGAATCTTATGCCTTGCGTAATATCCCATACCGAAAAGCTCATACATAAACTGCTCGTATATCTCCGTGGGGATCCAGTTTACACCGATTCGGACACCTATCTCACCTGCGGTAAGGTCTACGGGTTGTACGGCTTCAAGGGACGTTACGTTCTGTGCAACTGTACTTTTCTTTTCGGGCGGTAATACCTCGTGAAACGCTTTAGCCATACGGAGCTTACGGCGCACGTTACCCGAAAGATATTCGTCTGCCGTTACAAACGGGAAGTTAGATACGTCTGCAAATTCTGTGGGGATAGCCGCAGGATCCTCTGCACACCGCACGTCACGGAAGATAACTCCCGTAAGCTCATGTTCAAGCTCTGTTTCACTCTTGCCCGAAAGAAGTGCCATATACTCCATATCCACTCGTGCTTTTTCCGAGATTGATACAGCCAATGCTTCACTTGCCGTGTCAACGCTCGTTACCGCTTCATGAGGACGGATAGTGCGCTTGGTAAACATATCCGCCTTGCGCTTGAGGTTTCCTTCCTCATCGAGGATTTCAAGTGAACAAAGGAGGCAGTAGCTTGAATCCTCACCGAAGGCGATACTGTTGCCACGGCTTGAGAGAAGTCCGTACTTCTTCGTGTACTCGTCGTAAAGAGAGTTGAGTTTCTCTTGTTCCCGTGTAATATCCTCATCGGGATAGCCTTCTGTCTGAAGCTCGATAAGTCTGCGGACACACTCGCGGAGTGTTATCATACCGCGAATACGGTTTTCTCCCGTAACGGATACCTCCACGGGATGCATACGAGAGTTCTCGCGGAAGTAAAGCTTTCCGTCAACTACGGTATAGCTGAAGTTTCTCACGTTCGGGTCAGCGGGGATGGAGAGGTCTTCTTCGTCCACTTCATCCTGCTCGTATTCCGTGATCTCCGCGTGGAGATTACTTACCGCCTCGCGAAGCTGCTCTGAAAGGTCAGCCTCTGGATCAGCCTTACAAGCACTATCCATTCCGAAACGGGTAGACTCCATTACCATATTACCGAGTATCATATCGGGGTGCTTTACAAAGTAGCTGTTCATACGGATGCCGTTTTCGTCCGTATCAAGATGAACCCAATCGGGCTCGATATCGGTCATACGGTCACGCTTCTGCAGAAAGATAATGTCGCTTGTGACCTCCGTCCCTGCGTTCTTCTTGAAGGTGTTGTCGGGGAGACGGATAGCACCGATAAGGTCGGCTCTCTGTGCAAGGTATTTGCGGACAGCGGAGTTTTCCTTATCCATCGTACCCTTTGACGTGATAAACGCCACGATTCCACCGGGACGGACCTTATCAAGGGTCTTTCCGAAGAAGTAATCGTGGATGAGCCATTTGTGCTTGTCGTACCTCTTATCAAGCACCTTGAAGTCACCGAAGGGAACGTTACCGATAGCCGCGTCAAAGAAGCTGTCGGGCATATCCACCTTTTCAAATCCCGTAACGGCGATACTGCTGTTCTGATAAAGCTGGGACGCTATCCTTCCGCTGATTGAGTCAAGCTCTACGCCGTAGATCTTACTCTCGCTCATTGAGTCGGGTATCATACCGATGAAGTTACCCACACCGCAGGAGGGTTCAAGAATGTTACCGTTTACAAGTCCCATCTGTGATAGTGCATTGTACATAGCCTCGATCACAACGGGAGGGGTATAGAAAGCGGTAAGGGAGCTTGCACGTGCGGCTGTGTATTCTTCGTCGGTGAGAAGTTCTTTAAGCTCCGTGTAATGGCTGCTCTTTTCGTCAAAGCAGTCGGCAAGACCGCCCCAACCAACGTATTTTGAAAGCACCGTCTGTTCCTCGGGTGTGGCAAGTCTGTTTTCAGCCTCGATCAGCTTTAGAAGTCTGATAGCCTCTACATTGGCGGTATATTTCTCGGTGGGAGTGCCGTGTCCAAGTTCGCGGTCGGTTATACGGAAGTTGTGTCTTTCATCCTTTGCCACTTCGGGATGGATGGTCTCAAAGGTGATATATTCACGCTTAGGTTTCGGAGGTATCGGGAGCGTTTTTTCTTCGGCAGGTAATTCTTCCGTTTCTGCTGTTTTCACCGCGGGAGGGTATACCTCATGTGACTCTGCAAGCTCCTTGAACTCAGCAAATGTTTCCTCTCCTATGCCGAGTGCACTTCCGTCTTCGGTGAATACCATAGCTTCTTCCGCAAGGAACCTGTAAAACTCCGCACCGTGCCATTCGTTATCTGCATCCTTTGCCACAAGTCCATCGTCATCATAGGTCAGCTCAATATCGTCGATATTCATGTATCCGAGAACGTCATAGAGAACATCTGTCTCACGGTCAAATACAGGCACCTTTTGTCCGGGCTCGTGATCGGCTTCGATTATGACTTGTCCGTCGGCTTTTTCAACGACTACGGTAACACCTTCCTTTTTCAGATCGTCCGTTACGTTATCAAGCATAAATGACGGGAAACCCGACATTATCTTGCGTGTGCCGATATTGTCAACAGTTCGCGTGGTAACGGTATATCCGTATTTGTCACGGAGAGCCTCGGCATCCTTCTCAAATGCTTCGTAAAAGTCTCCCATCTGCATAAGGATAAAGTAGTCGGGAAACTTCTCTCGAAGCTCGGTATAGTTGTGCCCAAAGGGAGTAGATACCGTTTCATCAGCCGCTTTCATTTCCGTTATGGACTCTAAGGTTTTACTGAGACCAAAGACAGAATACGTACCGTCGCGGTACTCTCGCATAGCCTTGATAGACGCTTTGCGATTTTCGTAGTATCTGTCATCCTCCTTGGTGCTCTCCCACACGGGGAGCATCATTTCATATATGGCTTCAACTCTCGCAGGGATAGTAAGCTGTTCTTTGATCTCACGGATATTGTCCGAGTGATGTACTATAGGGTTATTTGAATACGGACGTACCGTATCTTCAGAAACATCCCAAAAGTGAGTGTGAATAAGCCTTGCGAGCTGTTCGCGTTCGTAGTCGGGCATTGCCTCGCGGTCTGCTTCACTTAGGAACTTGTTTTGACCGATAAGCTCCTTTACGCGGTTAGCTATCTGATACCACTTCAAGCTTATTTGCACGTAAGGCTCTAAAATATTGCCTCGACTGTACTTAAATCCTTTACCGTCGTGATGAGAGTACCCGTCACCACGCTCGGTACCACCTCCGATACCGTATTTCTCCCGAATGAACTTTTCACGCTCTTTGGGGTTAGAGTGTGTGCGGTAAAAGGCATAGACCGAAAGTCTGTAGTCGGATGATCTGCTCCCGCGAATGATGAGACTGTCGATCTCGTCTTTTGTAATGAAAAACTGTCGCTTCGGGTCAAAGCCTTCTACGGCAGTAAAATGTACCGGTTCTCTCTGCAGGTCGCGGAGTTTATCAAGAAGCTCCCCCGGTCTGTGGTAGTGGAATCGCATAAGTTCACGGTCGGCTCCATAAGCGGAAACGAAATCCTCAAGTTCCTGTGCGATACGCTCTAACGCCTCGGGATCTGTCAGAAGTTCGGCTATCTCCTTTGTGTTATCGGGAAATCCGCCGCGCTTCATGTATATACCGCGTATTGTGGGGATGTGGTCTCCTTCCCGTGCTTTTTCGGAGAAGTCCTGCACCGTGTACCAAAGATACGCGGCTATATTCTGCCTTTCAAGTCCTTCCGCTACGTCAATTTCGCTCTGAGGCATATATCTTCCGAGGTCAAGAAGCTCTCTTATCCTCTTTGCCGCATCCTCCCAAGAAACGTGTGTGGCATACTCTACGTTCGCACTATCACCGCTTGCGATCTTAATACCATACACGTTATGCCAAACGGATATCTTGCGACCGTCAAGGTAAAGTCCCGTACCGTTCTCTCCGTAATGCTCAGCAAGGAACGCGGCGTTTGACTCCACGCCCTTGTCTTTCATAAAGTAGGCGCAAATCTCGCTTCTGCTGTTCTTTTTACCGGCTCCGATACACAGCACCTCGTCTATGATCTGCTGTGGAAGCTCTGCAGGACGGAACATAGTAATCTGCCCACTGTTTTCAGTTGTAGGAAGATACTCTATATCCCCGTCATCGAACAGAGATAACTGACCGTCGTTGATCTTACTTTGTTTCGGCTTTTTTATCTTGGTGTTAAGTGCAAATTCGTGCTTGTCGATGATAGCACCCGTCCACTGAGCCACAAGTCCCCACGAAAAAACGGACTCCTTTGTACGTGAAGGGTATCCACCCTCCCACATAAGAAGTCCGTCTTCCTGCGGTTTGTATCCTATTCTCACACCGTCCACTATCATTTCGGTGTATCTGTCGTGGTAAGCGCTTTTCAGATATTCGGCACGTTCTGCTTCATCCTTGTGTACGGAGAAGTACAGTTCTATCTGTGCTTTCTTGAATTTTAGGTCATCGTCTCGGTTCGAGCATATCGCCATTATGAGCTTTTCTTCCATAAACGGCGGTAAATCTGTCGGATCAAGCTCGTCCGTCAGTTGTATACCAGCTCCTTCAGCACTATCTCCTCCGCCGAGGCTCTGATATTGTTCATCATATTCACCCACTTCATCTGATCTGATGCTTTCATCTCCTCCGTCACGCCCTCTGATGCCATCATCTTCGGGATGATCTCTGTCAGCCTCTCTTTCACCGTCTGTTCGATCTCCAAGAGGTGCTCGTTCAGTTTGCCCGAGGTCAAGAGGTTCGTGTAGGTCACTCTGCGATGCTCCTTCAGATACCTTCTGCGAAGTAATGCGTATTTCCCAAGGCGAATCTCCGGCTCCTGCGGGGGCAGTAAGTCGGGAAGTCTGTAGTCTCCCTGCATCGTGTACGTTACGTTCTTCATAGCCTAAGCTCCTTTCACTTTTGTTTTCACCTATATGATACTCTCTTTCGGGGACAGATGCAAAGGTGCGATTTTCTTTTTCGGCTTGTCTGTCATAGGTGAGAACTGTTTTCTGTATCTCGGAGATACACATTTTAGATATGTCTCCCGTGGCAACGCCGAGAGCGTTAAGTGTTTCGGGAGTGTTGAAGTAGTATACCTTTTCAAAATCTTCGTCATCGAAACATATCTCGGGATTGATACCGCATCTTACGAGAAGCATATATCCCACGCTGTTTCGTAGCATATCTCTGTATGCCACGCGGATATTTAATTCGTCAAGCTCCTCCATAAAACTACCGTCAACGTAGTATTTAAACTCGTCGAGGTAGTCGTTCATATTATCATCAACGGCATTGAGAGCCGCAGATACAAGTGCTGAGCTAAGTGTACTTTTGTTTTCAAGCTCACCGAAGCTGTTTTCAAGAGCTTCGGTGATTACCTCGTTGTGCTCCTGTCTGACCGTCCAAATTGGAACGGGACGGGAATCTCTTGACGGGTGTGTGTCCGATATATCGTAGTAGAACTTCAGCCTTGCCGCGCCGTTGTGGTCTCCGTCAAGCATCGCAATACCCGTAGCACCGCGATTTACCCAACGCCCGAACCTTTCGTTCCACCCGTTTTTGCCTTCTATGGGCAGGACGGCGGTGGCATCGGGGCGCTGGGCATAGAGCAACAGTTGCTCGTCAAAGGACAAGCGGAAATTGTAGCAGGCACATCTTAGGAACTTCTGCCACTCTGTCGGAGTTGATACCTGCTTTTGTGTTCTGCGGTACAGCTCCGTAATTACTTCAAATTTTCTCGCCATCCGGCTTTACCTCCTATCGTGATAATGTTTTGTTTTTCTGTCCTTTAATAGAAAAGCCGTAGACCTTGGCAATATCATCACCGAGTCTACGGGTAACTCTCGTTATATCCGCGCGGGTAGCACTCCCACGGTACAGTTTTTCTTTCAGCAGGTCTATCTGTGATTCTCTTACTCCGTCCTTGTATACACGATAAAGATAATGATTTGTGCCATCGTGATGTACCGCATCACAGCGGAGGTCTCCGAGAGAATCAACGTACCATGTGGCATAGTCCTGCTCGGTGTAAAGGCAGTCCTTGATGTTTCCGCTTTTTATCTCCCCGTAACCGCTTCTCCTGCCGTACCATAATCCAAAGTCAGCTATGACAAGAATAGGAGAGTTAAGCTGAATGTCAAGATTTGTTCGCTCATCATCAAGATAACCGCTGTTTATATCGTACATTAGAGATATAAGCTCACTTTCGGGAAGTCCCGGGTACTGTTCCTCAAGATCGTCCCGCCAATCGTCGAAATCAAGGTTGTAGTTTGACCATATTATGTGACGGTCATTCACCTTGCATCACCTCGTTGTTTTTTCTGCGCTCTTTCTCTTATCTGATCCTGCCTGTCAAGCTCAAGTGTCGCACGTTCAAGTAGGTCTCGCTCGGCGTTGTGTCTGTCCATAATGTAATGTCCCCAAAAGTAGTTGTTGCCGTCCTTACATTCCCAAGTAACGTACGGTGTACACGCTTTCGGGTTATATCCCATTACAAATTCGGAATTGCCTATCATAAGAGACTGAATTATGGTGTATTCACCGTTCTTACGTTCATCCATTATCTTGCCTCCGATCTCATTCGTTTTTCTTTTGCCGCTTGTTCTTTGGCTACAGTTTCGGCTCTTTCCTTTGCCCATTCGGGTAGGTACTCAGGCTCGACCTCTCCTTGTATTTCATGTCTCTCCCATCGAACTTCCTTGCCGGAGTAGAGATTCACAGCAAAGCAGGCACTTCCGCGTGAGTTTGCATAAGCTCCGCTACCTCCAGTAACGTAAAAAAGCTGCCTGTCGGCAGACTGAAATTCGGGACGTAATACTGACGGCTTGATTGCAACGACTTTTCCGATGATGCTTTCCTTGTAATCGTTTTTGTGGCACATTTCGGGCGTGATCGGCTCCCTCGGGACGGTAACTTCCGCCCACATCTCGCGGACTTTTT
>JAFYPA010000034.1 GCA_017560085.1 Clostridia bacterium | reverse complement strand
TGAATAGTGAATAGTTATGGTTAATTTGCTTCGCAAATTTGCATTTAATTAAAATTGCAGAGTGCAAATTTCAAGGGCAATTCGTTGATTTTTTGATATAACAATTTAAATTCAATCGAAGGAAGCGAAGCTTCCAACCTCGATTATGCATTATGCATTATGCATTATGCATTTTAATTGTGTATCGTGCATTGTGAATTGTGCATTCTTATTTTATGTTCCCGATAAACTCCTTCGCCAGCTCCGTAATCTTCCCGAACTCTCCTGCCTCGATGAGCTTCTTGTTGACAATGTTTGAGCCGATTCCGAAGCCGCTGATGCCTGCCTTGAGGTATTCCTCCATATTGCTTGCATCAACACCGCCTACCGCGAGGAGCTTGACGTGGGCAAGAGGTGCCTTTACCGCCTTGACATATTCGGGTCCGAAGGTGGTTACGGGGAAAAGCTTTACAAAGTCCGCACCGAAGCGGCTTGCATCTGCAATTTCCGTGGGAGTGAGTGCACCGGGCATTGATACAAGTCCGAGCTCTCTTGTTTTTTCTATTATTTCCTTATTTGTATCGGGAGATATGATGAACGCACCGCCCGCCTTTGCTGTAAGCTCGACCTGATTGGGTCTTATTACGGTGCCTGCACCGATAAACATTCTGCCCTCGAAGTGCTTTGCGAGCATTTCTATATTTGCGGCGGTTTCCTCGTCGGGAGTCTTGCCCGTAGCGTCGTATGTGATTTCAAGAAGTCTTACGCCGCCCTCATACATAGCCTCTGTCATCGGAATGAGGCTTTCCTTTGCGATGCCTCTTACGATAACTATGATTTTTTCCTTTTCTACCGATTCTATTACTTTATTTCTCATATCTGCCTCCGCGTTTATCTTTTTTGCTTTTATTTGATTATAGCATAAAAAAACCGCACTGTCAATCCAAAAAACAATGCGGTTTAAAATGGTTTATTTGTATTATTCCTCCCCGACAAGCACCCGTCCGAGTCTTTCGCTCAAAATTCTTCTGCTGTCATCGTCAACAAGACTGAAGCGATTGCCGTCGTTGGGGGTTGAGAGGTAGTTCCATACACAGTACGGAATTCCGTTTTCACGGCAGATTGCGATTACGTCCCTCATATAGTTCTCACGGGAGGTGATGTCCGCGTGGCGGATTGTTCCGAATTCGCCGTTCCAGAGGATTTTGTCGGGATGCTGTTTTGTGAATTCAATTGCGGGTGCGAGAATGTCCTCAAGAAGCTTTCTGTCTATTCTTTCGTAATCCTTGTACATAACGAGGTCGGGATTGTTGTTTACGAGTCTGTGGTAATCTCTGTATCTTTCCATATCGTCCGAGGGGTACTGCATTTTTCTGTTGTAGTACAGAGGATTGCTCTGCAGAACGCCTCTCTGATGGGTGAATTCGAAGGGGTCGTACATATGGAAGGTGTAAATTATGTTTTCGTCGTCGTAAAGCTTCAAATCCTTGAGGTATGCGCAGTTGTTCCAATGAGTACCGCCGACGATAATCGGTCGCTCGGGATTTATTTTTCTTATTGCGGATACAGTTTCGGATGCAAGGCTGTTCCAAAGCTCGGCATCCACATTTCGCACCTCGTTAAGAAGCTCAAACATAATGTCGGGATGGTCGGCAAATCTTTTCTCAAGCTCTGTCCAGAGGGCAATGAATCTTTGCTGAAGCTCCTTTGAATCGAGAAGCGTTACATCCTCTTTAATATCACAGTAGTTACCTATAGCCTTATGAAGATTGAGCACAAGACGGAGTCCGTGCTTTTTACAGAAGAAAGCAAACTCAAGAAGAATCTCCATTATTCTTTCACGGTACACATAGGGAGCTTCCTCCACCACAATCTGGTCAAAGCCGAGTCTTATGTGGTCAAAGCCGAGGTTCTTTATGTTTATAACATCATCCTCGGTAATATAGCTTTCGAAATGCTCCATATCGCCTACGGTTATGGGCAGACGCCAATCCATCGGCAGAACATTGAATCTCTTGTAGTTGGTGAGCCATCCGCCGATTCCCATACCCTTGGAAAAGTTGTCGAATTTTTTCATATTTTACCTCCGCTCCGAAAAGCTTGCGAAATAATATTCGGTTGCCTTTATGATATCACCTAATGAGTTAAATGTCAATAGCTGTCCGCTCTCATTACTACGGTTCCCGAGAAAAAAGACTGTGCCGAAAGACACAGCCTTAATTTTTTATATAAGCATAAACACCAGCGGAATGGTAATACACGAAAGAATGTGTGAAACCACCGCCATACCCGATGCTGTCGAGGGGTCTTTACCATATGCGCTGGGAATTACAATGGTATTGAGTCCCAAGGGCATTGCAAGCGAGCATACCGCACATATGTAAGTTGTCTGTGAAAGAGGAAGGAGCTTTGCAATAAGGATAAATGCTACGGGGAATACGATAAGTCTGATAAGGGAAACAGTATATATACTCAGATTCGTGAAGGTTTTTCTAAGGCTTATCTTGGATACCGTGATACCCGTGAGAAGCATCGCTATGGGGCTCATACAGTCGCCTGCGGTTGTGACTACGGATGCAGTCCACGCGGGAAGCTTTGCTCCTAAGCCCGTAAGACCGAGTATCATACCTATGAGCATACATATGAACATAGGATTGAGGAACGCCCTGAGTCTTGAAAGTATACCGCTCTTGCTTCCGCTCTCTGAGGGGATAAGAAGCACGGGCACGCCCCAGAGGTAGATAAGTATCCAGAGCGGAAGTGTGAAGATTAGATACTCCACAAACACATCGGGGAACAGTGCCATTACCACAGCATTGCCCATAAAGCCGAAGTTTGAGAAGGAAAGTCCGTATGTGTAAATGTTACGCACAAAAGAATCCTTGTGACATATTCTCGCAACGAACACCGCAATTACCGCCATAACAAGTGTAAGCACGGCACTGAAAAGAAGAAGCGTTCCCGAGGATTTCATTGTCTCCACGGTGAAGCTCTTCATAAAAGTTCCGAGGACAAGTGCGGGGATGAATACATTGTTTTCAAGCTTTGCCAATACGGTGGATGTTGTATCGGGCACCTTGTTGAGCTTTGCGAGAATGAAGCCTATGATTATAAGCGTAAAGAGAAACGCCATCTGGGAAAGGGTTGAGAAAAAGATTTCCATTTTGTTTTTTTACTCCGTTGTTTCTGTTGTTCTGTTATATTGACATTGCTATTGCAAACACTATCGGAATGGTGATGCAGGAAAGCAGGTGCGAGATTATCGCCATTCCCGCCGCGACCGTTGTGTCCTTGCCGTATGCTCCGGGAATTACCACCATATTAAGTCCGAGAGGCATCGAAAGCGCGCAAAGGGCACATATATAGGTTGTCTCGCTGATTCCGAACGGTATTATCTTCATAAGCCCCACAAAGCAAAGGGGGATTATTATAAGGCGAAGGAATGAAAGAGCATAGATGTTAAGCTTCGCGAATGTCTTTTTTAGGTCTATTTTCGAAACCGTCATACCCGTGAGAAGCATCGCCGCCGGTGACATACAGCTTCCCGCAGAGGACATCACGGAATTTGCCCACGCGGGAATGTGCTTTCCGAGTCCCGTAAGACCGACAACCGCACCGACAAAAAGGCAGATAAACATAGGATTCAGGAATGACTTCAGCCTTGACTTTATGCTGTTGTTGCTTGACGGGATAAGAAGCACGGGAACGCCCCACATATAAATTGCGACATTTATCGGGATGCAGAAAATGAGGTAGTCCACAAACAAATGCGGAAACACAGCCTCAACGACTGCGTTACCCATAAAGCCGATATTGGCTATTGCAATTCCGTAGGTGCAGATTTTCCGTGTAAAGTCGTCCTTGGCAAAGGGCTTTCCGAGCGGGATTGACAGAAGCACCATAACAACCGTCAGAACGCAGGCGAACACAAAGAATCCGCCCGTGCTCGTAAGCTTTTCCACCGTGAAGCTTTCCGCAAAGGAGGACAGCACGAGGCAGGGTATGAAGAGGTAGCTCTCAAGCTTTGAAAGCACCGCCTCCGAGCCTTCGGGAACAGCCTTTATTTTAGCTAAAAGATATCCGATGGCAATGAACGTAAACAGAAACGCCATTCTGCCAAGGGTAGTATAAAAGATTTCCATTTTGATTTTTCTCTTTTCGCTTGATTTTTGCTTTTATTTTTACCGATTAAATGTGGAACTTGTCGTCCTCGCAAAGGTCGAGAAGATCGATTGCACGCTCCATAATTCTCTTGGTGTTGTCAAAGTATCCGGGACTGTGAGCATCCGAGCCGCAGTAGAACTTACAACCGCACTTCTTTGCGATTCTGAACATACGGAGAACGGATTCCTCCTCGCCCACGCGAAGGGCCATATCGCTCTGGTTAAGCTCGATACCGCAGCCGAGCTTTGCAGCCTTTGTGAATAGGCGCTCCATATCCTCATCCTTTATAAGGTCAAGGATTTTCACGTATGCGGAGTCGTCGAGACCGCCCTTGATAAGACGGCAGGCAAGATGAGCGATACCGATTTTGTGGAAGGGAATATCCTTGGAGAGAAGAGCATCGAGGCGCTTAACCCAGAGCTCTGCTCTTGACTCGATGGAATTATCCTCGGGGTTGAGTGTAAAATCCATCATATGGAGGTGAGTTGTGGGGATTACGACAAAATCGTACTTATCGTAGTTTTCCTTTGCCATACCGACCGTCATAAACTTATCCATATCGGTTTCAACGCCGAAGAGGAAGCGCACCTCATCGTCCTTGGGCATTTCGCCCCAGGCGGAAATCCAGGTTGAGTTCTGCTTTGCGTACCAGCCGGAGGCACCGGGCACGGTTTCGTCCCAGAAGTGGTCTGTAAGGCAGAGAGTCTTTACGCCGTTTTCCTTGGCGTACTGAAGAATTCTCTCGGGCGTCTGCTCGGGATTGCCTGAGCAGAGGGAGAGCTGGGAATGGATGTGAAGGTCGTTGTCGAAAATGTACTTCATGGTGAGGGTCTCCTTTTTGTGTGATTTTGTATTATTTGTATTCAATTACTTTATCGCAAAGATAGCCGTCAGCATCAATGTTTTCCGCACGGAAGCCATCAACATCCGATACCGTAATCGCAGGGAACGGCTCATTTGCCTCGCCTCTGTGCCACTTGATTCTGCAATTCTCTATTTTCACATCACTTGCGTGGCGGACAAAGATATTATTGGGTGCCTCCCCCGCTATCCAATATTCGGTTATCGGGTCGGGAAGCTCGTGATAGTATTTTTTCTTCACAGGGGTACAGGTAAATGTACTGTCGGAAATTGTTATATTCTTTACGGATTCACGGCTTGTCCCTTGGATTGATACCGCACAGGTACCGCAGAAGTCGATATTTTCCACAGCGACATTCCGTATTTTTGCCTCACGCTGTGTTATGAAGAATATTGCGGGATGGCTGTTTTCCGCCTTGCCCTTTATGTTACGCACGCGGATATTTTCCACATTTCCGAATGAACCGATAATATTCACCATACATCCGCCCGAGGCAAGAGTGCAGTTTTCCACAAGAATATTCCTTACCGTCTGCTTTTTTGCATTTTCAATCTGACTGTCAAGCTTCAGCCCTGCAATAACACCAACATCAATCTCGACACCGGCAAAGGCTCTTATAAGGTCTGTGTTGGTTTTACAAATACAGTTGCGGACAATTGCATCCCCACAGTCACCGCAAAGCGGCTCCACCTCGCCCGTGGAAAAGGCAATGCAATCGTCGCCGACGTCAAAGCTGCAATTTTCCACGAGAATATTTCTTGAAGACGCAAAATTCATACCGTCGGTATTCAGGCATCTTTTGTCAGCGGTTATTTCAACGCCGCAGCAACGTATATCTTCACTCTGTAATATTCGCATATTAAAGCAGGAATTGTTGCGTATTCTTATATTTTTAAAGGTAAGCTTACGGCATCCGAAGGCAACAATCATCTGAAGCCTGAAAACGTGAACACCAAAGCGTTCCTTCTGATTTTCGTCCGCAATATCAAAGAAATATCTGTAACGGCCATCAAGAACGCCGCCCTCGATTGTTACGTTTTCGGCACCGTCCATATAAAAAATACAGTCCGTTCTGCGGCGAAGATTGCAGAGAATTAAGGATTGGATATAACCGACAGGCTCTCCTTTTGGAATTCCGAGAAGCTCGGCGCTGTCTCGCGTATGGTATGTATCGTATTTTCCGCGAAGCACACCGTAGCTTTCCTCGTTGGGGTCTGCATATATCTCAGCTTCAGCATCCATAAGAAGGTGGGTATTGGAATAAAGCCTTACGGAGGCAATCGTATATTTCCCCTTCGGAACATAAATCACACCGCCACAGTTTTCATAGCAAAGGTCTGCGGCATACCTGAAAGCCTCGGTATCGGATAAATTTTCGTTTTTTACGATTTCTGAAATATCGAATTTTTTCATAATTCCGTTAATCCTTTACAAGCTTTCCCGAAAGCACAAGTGCAAGTACTACCGCAAACACGCCGGAAATCACCTTGCCGACAATCATATACGGCACGTACGCACTTCCTCCGGGGAAAGCCATCGTGTACGCAAGGTGACCTGCAAAGGTGAATGCTGCGGATACGGCAAAGGCGGAATTTACAAGTGTACCCTTTTTATCCATATCCTTCATATTTTCAAAGGTTGTGGCATTTGTTGCAAGAGTAGAGATAAGTCCCATAGCGGATGCTTCGTTCATACCGAAAGCCTTTCCGAATGCACGAAGTGGCTTTGCGAGAATTTTGGAAATAACGAAAATCAGCGGGAACGCACCGGACATAACCGCGCTGGCGTTTGCACATACAAGTGCCGCCTCCTTATAGGGAACGGGGTCAGTGCCGGAAACGAATTTTACTACCGCAAACACAAGTCCTGCCGTGATGACCGCCTTGATAAGGAAGCCGAGGAAGCCGAAAATCTTAACGCAGAGCTCGGGACGGAGTATAAGTCCTGCAGAGACAACCGCAGAGAATATAACGAAGGGAACGAGGTCCCACAAAAGTGCGCCTACGGGAAGAGCCATCATAAGTCCCGCAACAAAGCTTCCGACGGGCACTGTAACCATACCGCAAAGAAGTCCGAGGAGCACCTCTCTGTGCTGTTCCTTTTTAACCACGTTAAGTGCGTAGGGAATTGTAAAGGACACGGTTGCACCCATCATTGAGGAAACGACAAGGGCATTGAACATACCCATTTTTTCGTTGCCTGCTACCTCAACGGCAAGCGGAGCACCGCCCATATCGTTGGCAAGAAGCATAGCGGGAATAACCGACGGATCAAGTCCGAGATACTTTGAGAAGAATCCGAATGCGGGCTGAAGAAGGTCTGCAATATAGGGAGCGAGGACAATCATACCTATCATTGAAAGTGCCATCGCACCAAGCAGCATAAAGCTCTTATCGAACTCCTTGCCGAGGCCCAGCTTGCTTCCGAAGATTCTGTCAATCGCCGCAATCACGGAAAAGACAAGCATCACTGTTGTAAGTATACTCATATGGTTTTATTCTCCTTTATATTTTAGAGGGAACAAATCCGTCCCTTGTAAGCACATAAATCTCACGGAAGCCGCAGGAAGCAAGAAGCTCTCTGGACTCATCGTAATAGCAATCAAGGAATGTGCTGTCGTGGCAATCGGAGGTAATCACCGCACCGAAGCCCTGTCTGCGAAGCTCCTTAAGGATTCTCGGAATGGGATAAGGCACACTTCTGTATCCGCGGGAGATACAACCCGTATTAACCTCAAAGAAGGGAATCTCGCCCTTGAGTGCATCGATAGCATCAAAGGCATAGGAAATATACTCCTCCGAGCCCTCGTCCACAAAGTGGATTTTCTGATTAAGCTTAACACACAAATCAAAGTGACCGATTATATCAAACTCGCCGTAATCGGGAAGCTGAGCCATAAGGTTATAATACTCACGGCAGAACTTCATTCCGTCCCCGCCGAAGTGGTCTTTTATATATTCCCTTACCGCCTTGACGTCTCTGTCGAATCCGCAAAGCTTGCCGTCAAAGTCCATATAATGCACAGAGCCGATAGCATAGTCAAAGTCGGATATATCCACATCGGAATACATATCATACTCAATCCCGCAAAACACATCAATCTGCTTGGAGTACTTCCTCGCAAGGTCTCTTATCTCCGTACAGTAGTCCCTCTGACTCTCCGGCAAAAGTCCCCTGCCGTTCCAATGCATATAGGAGTGGCTTGAAAATCCGATGGAGTCAAACCCCTTATCAATCGCCGTAAGAATCATCTCCTCCGGCATATCCTTACCGTCACAATATGTACAATGCGTATGTAGGTTTTGTTTTATCATTCAGATGCTCCTTTTTGGTTTTGTAGGTTATATAATCGGTGCGGTGCACCGAAATGCAAAATGCAAAGGGCAAAATGCAAAATTGTTGTTTGTCGGGGAGTTTGTGCACCCTCTAATCATCATGTAAATTGCGATTATTGCGATTCCTGCTACCCCTCATCAGTCAGCTTCGCTGACAGCTTCCCCCTCGTGGGAAGCCATTATAGCGCGCCACTAAACAATAGCGAAGGTGGCACAAACAAGCCTTCCCCCCGGGGGGGAAGGTGTCGCCGTAGGCGACGGATGAGGGGAATTGCTCCCCCACAAACCC
>JAFYPA010000033.1 GCA_017560085.1 Clostridia bacterium | reverse complement strand
GGCGCTTTAACGCAAAAAATGCCTACAGCGACGCAAGCTGGAGACTCACCTGGGAAACCAAGAGCGGTGAAGAAAAGTACGAGCGCGTAATTGCCAATTGTGACGAAAACGGCAATATCACAAGCTATACCCACCGCGATTACAACAAAGTATACGGTACTCTCCCGACCTATTCAAAGGCGGAGCTTGAAAAGACCTCAAACGATTTCCTCGCAAGCGTAGTGCCCGAGGTTTATGCCAACGTAAAGCTTGAGGATTCCTACGGCTCGGGCATTTATTCAGGTCAGTATACATATTACTACACAAGATATATCGACGGTTATCTCTATCCCGATAACTATGTAAACGTAAGTGTAGACTACAACACGGGCGTTGTAACGCAGATGAGCATCGACTATGATTATAAGCTTAACATCGCAAAGCCCGAAGCAATAATCACCCCCGAAAAGGCAGAGGAAATCCTCGGCACAAAGCAGAAGATGATTCTCACATATCTTACCAAAAACGATTACAACGAGGAAACCAAGGAAAATACCGTCAAGGCATTCCTTGTGTACAAGCCCGAAACATCTTACCTTGCCGTTGACGCGGGTACAGGCGAAATATACGACACAAAATCCTCATGGTCGGTAAACGATTCTATGGGAAGCGGCGGTGGTGTGAACGCAACACTCAAGGGCGAAGCGGCTATGGGACCGATGGAATCCGCCAAGGACGAGGCAGGCTATGAGCTTACTGAGGAAGAGCTCGCAGGCGTAAAGGAGCTCGAAGGACTTATTTCCAAGGAAGAGGCAATCAAGGCTGTAACGGAAAACAAGTACCTCTATGTAAATCCCGCCCTCACAGCAGTGGATGCACGCCTTGAAAAGAACTACAACGCTCAGCCCGCAAGCACCTACAGAAACGACAACGGCTCATATATCTGGTACATCAACTTCTCAAATCCCGTAATTGATAACAAGTATTATACCTACGCATATGCGGATGCTACAGTCAATGCGGAAACAGGCGAAATAATCTCTTATTCCTGCAGTCTCAACGATTACTACTATTACACCAACAACAAGCTTGACATCCCCGAGGTAAAGTACAACGAGGACGAGGCTCGCAAAATCGCAGAGGAATTCCTCACAGAGTTTGCAAAGGATAAATTCGAAAGCTCTGTTGAAACATTCCACGGCGAAGAAAACGTTATCAAGAGAACAAGCGACGGTAAAATCGAAGAATACGGCGCACACAGCTTCAGATACACCAGAGTGAACGAAGGAATTCAGTTTACACGCAATTCTATTTCCGTAGGTGTTGACGGCGTGACAGGTAAAATTCATAACTTCGGCTATAACTGGTGGACAAACGTAGAATTCGAATCTCCCAAGGAAGCAATGTCCCCCGAAAAGGCACTTTCCGCACTTCTCTCCAACGAGGGCTACGGCGTAATTTACGAAAGAAACGTGACTTATATCTACAATCCCCTCACAGACAGCTCCAAGAAGGACATCTGCGTTGCATTCGTAGCATCTCTTCTTATGACAAAGGACAACGGCGGAGATATCGATAAGGTTATAGACAAGTACGCAAAGAATATCGACAGAGAAAAGCTGAATACGCTTCTTAACACCGCAGACGAGGACGGACTCCTTGCATTTGCCTGCGCTCACTACGGCATAACCGAAAAGGAATTCAACGAAGCCTCCGAATACATAGACACAAGCCTCTTCTACGATAAGGAAACGGACGCAAGACTCGTTTATACCTGCTATGCACTTCCTTCAACCTATGTTTCTCCATTCACGGGTAAGCTTCTGAACAGCAGGGGAGAAGAGCTTGTACCTGCAGCTACATCCTACACCTATTCCGACCTTGAGGGTCATTGGATAGAAAAGGACGCACTTCTCCTTGCGGATATCGGCATCGGCTTTGAGGGCGGCACATTCAACCCCGATAAGGAAATCACCTTCGAGGACTTCAATAAGCTTTCCCAGAGCATCGGCTACTATGTTTCCTACAACGAGGAAAACAAGGACAAAACCGTTTTGAGAATTGATGCGATAAAGTCCATCATAAACGCACTCGGCTACGAAAAGGTAGCAAATCTCAAGGGAATCTACAAAACAGACTTTGCGGATAACGGCGAAATCAAGGAAGAGGACATAGGCTACGTCTCCATAGCCTTCGGCCTCGGTGTTATAAAGGGTGACGGAACAAACGTAAATGCCTACGACACACTCACAAGAGCCCAGGCGGTTAGCATACTCCTTAATACCGTAAAGAACGCAAGATAATAACTACCGAACGAAGCCCGAATTATTTCGGGCTTTTTTCTTTTACTTGTTGACAAACAAGGGAAGATGTGCTACAATTCACATAAGCAGTAAAATACTTGACAAATATAAAAAATCGGTATTTTCGGGAGGTAAAATATGAAAAAAATATCCCTTAACGGCGATTGGAAGCTTTACTACTACGACAAGCTTCAGCGTAACGTAATAGACCCCGACGAGCTTCGTGTCGGTGACATTCCCTCTGTAAAAGCAACCGTTCCCGGAGATGTTCACCTTGACCTTTCAAGGGCAGGTATTCTCCCCGAGGATCTCTTCAAGGGTATGAACATCCGTGAAACCGAGCTTTTCGAAACCTACGACTGGTGGTATGAAAAGGAATTCACCCTTTCCGATATCCCCTCGGGAAAAAAGATAACTCTCAAATTCGAGGCGGTAGACTGCCTTGCGGAATACTATCTCAACGGTGAGCTTATAGGCACATCCGAAAACGCATTTATCCCTCACGAATTCGATGTAACCGATGTAATTGCGGAAAAGAACCTTCTTCAGGTAAAGCTTTCCTCCGTAATAGTTGATGCATACGAAAGCACCTACGACAGCGCCCTTTTCGAAATCGCAGGCTACTGGAATCAGCCCGTCGAGCACACAAACTACAGAAAAGCGGCAAGCGGCTACGGCTGGGATATCCTCGGCAGATGTGTAACCTACGGTATTTGGAGAGATGTAAATATCATTTACCACGATGAATACGAAATAAGAGAAAGCTTCATCATCACCGAAAAGCTCAACGACACAAGAAGCTATGCCAATATGAGATGTATGTTCCACCTTGATATGCCCGTAAAGACAAGGGACAGAAATATCGTAATCGAGCTTTCCGCAAAGTGCGGTGATTCGGAATTTACCGTTTCCAAGAAAATCAGCTATAAGGTAGGCTTCATCCAGTTCGGCGTATCAAACCCCAAGCTCTGGTGGCCTCACGGATACGGCGATGCCAATATTTACGATGCGGTAATCAAGCTCTATGTTGATGATGAGCTCGTATGCGAGCAGCCCACAAGCTTCGGCATCCGCACGGTTGTGCTTGACAGAACAGACGTTACCGACGGTATTGACGGCAGATTCTGCTTTGTTGTCAACGGCGTTGATATAATGGCACTCGGTACAAACTGGGTACCGCTTGATATCTTCCATTCAAGAGACATCGAAAGAGTAGACAAGGCTCTCGAAATGGCGGCAGACCTCCAGTGTAACATCATCAGGTGCTGGGGCGGTAACGTATACGAAAGTCAGCGCTTCTATGACCTTTGCGACAAGTACGGCATAATGATATGGCAGGACTTCGGTATGGGCTGTATGCACTATCCTATGACCGAGGACTTCAAGGAAAGAATATCCGCCGAGGTAAAGAGCGTTGTATGCTCACTCCGTCAGCACCCCTGTATAGTTCTCTGGGCAGGTGACAACGAGGTTGACTCCGCAATCACAAGCAACGGCTGTAACATCGACCCTCAGTCCTACCGTGTAACAAGAGAATTTATCCCGCAGGAGCTTCGCCGTCACGACTGCTCAAGACCCTATCTTGCAAGCTCGCCCTACGTTTCCACAGAGCTCTTCAATAAGCACGACGGACACAAGTACGCCCCCGAATATCACGCATGGGGTCCCCGTGACTACTTCAAGAGCAGATACTATACCGAAAACAGCGCACACTTCATTTCCGAATGCGGATACCACGGATGCCCCGCAAGAGTTTCCGTTGAAAAGTTCATAGATGCCGATAAGGTATGGCCTTATGTTAACAACGATCAGTGGGTTCTTCACTCCTCCGACCAGAAGGAAAACGATGCAAGAGTAATGCTTATGGAAAAGCAGATTCGTCAGCTCTTCGGTACAGTTCCGGATAATCTTGACGACTACGCATTTGCGTCACAGTTCTCCCAGGCGGAAGCAAAGAAGTTCTTCGTTGAAAGAATCAGATGCGGTAAGCCCACAAAGAGCGGTATTATCTGGTGGAATCTCCTTGACGGATGGCCTCAGATGTCTGATGCTATCGTTGACTACTATTTCGAAAAGAAGCTCGCATACGACTTCATAAAGAACAGCCAGAAGCCCGTGGCTCTTATGTTCAGCGAAATAGACAACTGGGGAATCACACTCGTTGCGGATAATAATACCTTAAATCCCGTATCGGGTACTTATGAGGTAACGGACGCCGAAACGGGCGAGGTGCTTATGAACGGCAGATTCTATGTTGGTGCAAATACCAATACAGGCATCAGAAAGTACAACTTTATGTACTCCGACAAGAAGATGTTCTTCATCCGCTGGAAGCTTGACGACGGCACAGAGGGCTTCAACCACTATATGGCAGGACTTCCTCCCTTCGACTTCGAGCATTACAGAAAGTTCATTCCCGAAATTCAGAAGAACGCAAATAAGCCATGGTAATCAAATAAAATCTGCTCCCTATACCATTTCGGTGTGGGGAGCTTGCTTTTTGCGAAAATAATATTTACAATTAACTGTTGCCTATATCCGAAAATTATGGTACAATAGGGTAAAATCATAATGTAATATGGGGATAATATGGAAAAATATCTTGAAATCGGACGAATAATAAATAAAAGAGGAATCAGAGGCGAGCTTAAGGTAGAGCCCTATTCCAACAGCGAAGATGACTTCTTCGACTACGAAAGAGTATTCCTCTCCAAAAAAGGCGAGGACGAAAGAAAAATAGAAAGCTGTAAGCCCTACAAAGGCTTCGTATACCTCAAAATTTCGGGCGTGTCAACTCCCGAGGAGGCAGACCTTCTGCGCGGAAAATATCTCTATGTTGACAGAGACGACATAGACCTTCCCGAGGACGAGGTTTTCATTGCAGACATAATCGGTCTTGATGTAATAGATGCCAACACGGGCAGAGTATACGGCAAAATCAAGGATGTTGTAAATTACGGCAGATACGACACATATGTCATCAAGGGCGCAGACAAGGAGTATATGCTCCCCGCAGTTGATGATTTCCTTGACAGAATAGAGCTTGATAAGGGCGTGTTCGTAACTCCCATAGAGGGACTTTTCGATGACGCCGAGGAGATTAAGGAATAATGAGATTTGATATACTTACGGTATTTCCCGATATGCTCAAGGGCGTGCTTCTTGAAAGCGTAATAGGAAACGCCGTTGAAAACAATATTATAGATATAAGATTTCATAACATCCGTGACTTTTCAACCAATAAGCACAGAAAAACCGACGAT
>JAFYPA010000032.1 GCA_017560085.1 Clostridia bacterium | reverse complement strand
GGGGAAGCTGTCAGCGAAGCTGACTGATGAGGGGTAGCAGGAATCGCAATAATCGCAATTTACACGATGATTAGAGGGTGTACAAACCTCACCGACAAACCCCAATTTGAATTTATCCGAAGATTGCGAAGCAATCAACCTCACCTATTCACTATTCACTCTTCACTATTCACTAAATTTTATCTCGCCCTATATTGCTCCATCATCATCGGCATCATCTGCACCGAATACCTCTTAAGCGAGTACTCACCGTTACAGATGCACCAGTCGTACATAAGCGCCCTTTCAAGCATCGCATACGCCTTGACGATTTCGTTTACGGAGAATTCCTTTGTGATTTCTCCCTTCTGCTGACCGTCAAGAATGATTTCGCGGATAACACGATAGTAGGTTCTGTTTCTGTCAAGCAAATGCTTTTCGCCCTTGGTGATAAGCTGAGTCGAGAAAAGCCGTGCAAGAAGCTCAAGCGAAATACCGTTCTCAATCATTCCGAAAAGCTCGGAGTTAAGATAGATAAGCTTATCCACCGCATTCATATCCGGATTCATCTCCGACATAAGCTCCTCATACTTTTCGTCAAAAAGATAAGAAAGCGACGACAAAAGCGCATCCTTCCCCTCAAAATAATGGTAAAACGACCCCTTGGAGGTCCCCGACTCCGCAATTATCTCTTCAACGGTAGTATCATCATACCCCTGCTCATAAAAAAGCTTCCAAGCCGCCACAATAATCTTACCCTTAGTATTACGCTCCTTCTTCTTAGACACCTCAATCACCCTTTCCTCTGTCAATCATATCTCAAACCAATTTAAATTTCAAAATGAAGGAAACGAAGTTTCCAACCTCGATTATGCATTATGCATTATGCATTATGAATTATGAATTATGAATTATGCATTCCACATATGTGTTTCCCAACGCTCTCCCCAAGACTCATCATCGTCCTCGACAGCCTCGTGCTTGCCGAAGCAATATGCGAAAACGATGCACCTCTGCAGGCAACGAAAAGATTACCGTATTCCTTCGCCATACAGCACTCAAGCGGAATCTCATAGGGGAACTCAAGCTCGCGACACATTCCGCCCTCACCGTGTACATCAAGTGCGTGGTCGGCTATGGCGGCAACTCTCGCATTCTGTATTCCCTGTGGCTTGCCTGCTCTTACGTCCGTTTCCGTGAGAACATATCTTCCCACAAGGCGGTAGCTTTCGCGGATGCCCGCACTGTAGATTTCGGAAAGTCTGTAGATGTCAAGTCCCTTTTCCGCTTGCAGATACTGCCAGTAGGCATATACTCTTGCTTTGCCGATAAGGTCAGCCCTTTCACCGAGCGCAAAATACTCCTTGCCCTCCATTGTGGGGAGCATATTAAGGCTCAGGTCTCCGTTGGGGTATTTGCACATAAAGGTGACCGTCTTTTTCATTCGCTCGGATTTCCACTTTTCTATGTCGCTTATTTCGTATTCGCACGGGATTTCGTCAACGCCTCTCTGCTCCTTGGGAGTTACTCTGAAAACGTAGGACACCGCATTCACATTGTCGCTCGCATCCCTTGCGCAAGGCTCGTTGTAGGCTTCCTTGCCCTCACATCCGAAGGCATATTCACAGCCCGCCGCCCTTGCAAGGACGATATCGCCCGAGCAGTCAACGAAGTAATCGGCGTATATTTTTACACTTTCGCTCTTATTCGAAACCGTCACCGAGACAAGCCTTCCGTCCTTAACCTCGCAATCGGAAAAGGCATATCCGAACAGAGTCGTGAGATGCTTCTCATATGGCGCAAGCACATTATGTACAGCCTTCGGCATAAGTCGTCCGTCAAACTGAAAACGCTTCATAGTGCCGTTCTCGCCACGAATTGAGGTGCATCTGCCGAGGGTTTCCTCATATGTTCTTCCCGTAGGCATACAAAGTCCCCACGGATATTTTGAAAAGGAATGGTTATCCCAGTTCCACCCGTTATCCGGACTAAAGAGATTGCAATTCGGAACGACCTCCGTAACATGACCGCCATTCGGCATTTTACACAGCTCATCGGCAAGGATTTTGTGAAGTCCGTCAAGACTCACGCCCGGCTCCCAGCCGTCGACACCGCCGAAAACCATAGTTCCGCCGAAGTCGGGATTTATATCTGCGACAACCGTATTTATTCCGTTTCTCACAAGGCTGTAAACACAGCCGATACCGCCCGCTCCCGCACCGAGGACGAAGGCGGTGGATTTGAGTTCTTTTGTTGGGGTCATTTTTACCTCCGAGGGGGAATTGGTTTAAAATTAAAATTCGGAATTCGGACAAGTACAGCTTTCAAAGGAATCAACATTTTCTGTCCACTGTCCACTACACTTTCTTCTTATCCGCAAGCTGAATAAGTATCCCCGACACAATCACCGCAAGACCAAGCACCGACCAGAGTGAAAGCTTTTCACGGAGAATAACCGATGTCCAGACGAGTGACAGAAAGGGAGTTATGTATGCAAGATTTGAAATCTTTGCCGTCTTGCCCGACTCAAGAGCAATTGCCCAGGCGGTGTTGGCTATGGCTACGGTAAAAATTCCGTTCCACGCAAAGCCGCCGAGCTGTGCGAGTGTGGGGACGAAAAGATCGCCTGCTACGGCGTTGATAACTGTTGTAAGTGCCACGGTGACAAAGTAGTTTATCATCATGGAAAGTCGTTTTTCGTAGTAGTACTTCTGATTTAGTGAGGTAAACACACCGTAGGAAACCGCACCCAGAATGCAGAAGAGTGCACCGAGCAGAGTGCTTTTGTCTATACGTCCGAAGCCGTTACCCGCAACGACTATAACAACGCCGAAGAAGGACATCGCAATCGCCACGACCTTTCTGACGGTCATTTTTTCACCGAGAAGAATACACGCAAAGACTACGCTCATAATAGGCCACAGATAATTTATGATAAACGCCTGTGAAGCCGTAGCCATAATCCCCGTGCCCGCATAGTAGAAAACATAGTAGAAAAATGTTCCGGGAAGTCCGATAAGTGCGGATATAAGGTAGTCCTTCGGTCTGTAATTTTTAAGATTTTTTATATTGCCCGTAATGATATTAACCGCAAGCAGGAATATCGCCGCAAAGGCAGCGGTCATCCATAGCAGCTGAAAATTGTTGATGCTTCCGAGCATAAGCTTTGCAACGGTTGCAACGGTAGACCAGAAGAAAATTGCGGTGCCTGCGTAGAAATATGATTTGTTCATTATAGCGCTCCTGAAGAAAGCTTCTTATTTCTTATGCATTTTTCTTATGCATTCCACAGCTCTTCAATAATCTTTTTCGCTCTCTTTATGTCCTCAATCTGCTTGTCGCCCGAAATTTCACGCTCGATTGTAATTGCGCCGTCGTAGCCTATCTCCTTGAGCTTCGCAATAAATGCGGGATAGTTTACCTTGCCGTCACCGAGAGGTGTTTCGTTGCCAAGGCTGTAGGGGTCTGTGGGATAACAGCCGTCCTTACCGTGAACGCCTCTTACATATTTTCCGAAAACATCAAGCGCATCAACGGGATTTCCCTTGCCGTAAAGAATGAGATTTGCGGGGTCAAGGTTTATGCCGAGGTTATCCATACCCGATGCGACAATGGTACGAAGAAGCGTTACGGGAGTTTCCTGACCCGTTTCAAAAAGGAAGTACTGACCGTTGTTTTTACAATGTGCCGCAATTTCCTTTATAGCCGCAACAACCTCGCAAAATTCGATTGTATTGGGATTTTCGGGAAGGAAGCCTGCGTGAGTTATAACATCCGTAACTCCGAGCTTTTTAGCAAAGTCACTTCCCTTTTTAAGCTGAAGAATACGGCCGTGTCTTGTAGCAGGCGGAACAATACCCAGCGTTACGGGTCCGTACTGGAAATTCCATTCGTTGTAACCCGACCATCCTGCCCATACGGCTGTCACTTCAATTCCGTATTCCTTTGCGGCACAAAGCACAGTTTCCGCCATTTTATCATTGTAAAGCCCCATATTCCAGCAAGCAAGCTGGCAGGTATATATACCAAGCTCACGAAGTCTTGCGAATTCCTCCGCTATATTTTCCTTAAGATTTACTATTACACCGATTTTCATTTTTATATACTCCTTTTCATTTTTACATCCTGAAGGGACATCTCGCACCTTCAGGTATATCGCACAGAAGGTATATCGCATTCGCAAGGAATTTATATCGTCATTTCCCATTGAATAAAATCATTATAAAATGAATGAACGATTTAGATGCCGGCATTATCAAAATATTTTCTTATAAAATACGCAGGTGTACAGCTCCATGCATGACACATACTGTTTATCTTCCTGTCTTTATAAGGTGAAAATTCCGGATTTTCAGGCACATACGCTTCATAGAATGTATCTGCACCAAGCTCTACCATGCCGTTCCAGTATTTTTTTATATATTCTTCTGCTTCTTTTAACAAATTAAGTTTAACCATAGCTTCAACCACATAATGATGCATGTACGGAGTAAAAGGCTTTACACTGTCATACGAATTTAAAGAATCAAGCAAAATTCTCTCCGCGTTCTTTCCTGTAACCGCTCCTCCCAAAATCATCCACACAGCAGAATGCACACTGTACTGATAATTGTCCTTAGCATTAATAAAAGCTTGCTTTTCTTTATCATATAACATATTTTCAGCACTTTTTTGAGCATCTTCGTACCTTTTTGCATAAACATATTTATCTTCATGGTCGATTATATCAAGAACATCGGCAAGCTTACTTAACACATATAAATACACGCCCTGCAATGATGTGATCTTTTCAAGGCCCTGGCACCAGTCTATAAACACATCACAGCCCTCAAGTACTGTAACAATACTGTCAGAATCCAGCGTTTTATGCATCGCATCCATCTGTTTCTTAATCACAGGGTACAATTCACAAAACATGTCTTTATCTTCTGTATGATTATAGTAATCGCATACACTTGCCACAAATAAAAGCGCATAATCTTCCAAAAACCAATAACCCGATACATAATTCGGATTTTCATAAACATATCCGGGAATAAACCCCTTATCATTTGTATCGGCAGCCGCAAACAGATAAAGACAGCGTCGCACAAGTGGCAAATTATTAAAAGTATAATAATTTGTCAACGCTTCCAGCCGTAAATCTCCTATCCACAACCTTCGGTCACGTTTCGGTCCGTCCTCAAAAACTCTGTGCATACAATTTTTCAACGTATTAACTGCAACCGAATCAATTTTTTTAAGTTCATCATAGCAGTTACAGTTTTTCAATTGCGCTACATCAGCGCTTGAAACAGCTTTGAATTTAAAATCCGACAACATAATTTTTTTAGGGGTAGCAAGAACCTTTATTTTTATATATCTTGCCGCATATCTTCGGTGCATTTTATATACACCAGGAAAATCAATATTTATAAATTCTTCCTGTAACCACGATTCACAAAGCAACCCGTCGTATGTTGAAAATTCATCGTCAAGCTCTCTTCGTGTTTCACAGAATTTAACATAGAGCCTGACAGGTGCATCAATATATATATCCACATAGCCTAAGTTGAATGAAAAATATCCTACATAATGATTCCCTAAATCTATAACTATGTCATTGCCTTTTTCCAATATTGTGTGCGGAACATCAGGAATGACTATATCTTCGTTTAATTCCGGTAAATTCTCATCAGCTTTTTTTAAATATAACTCTTTCATAAAATGCTCTCCTTAATTTTGCAAAATCAAATTCCCGTATATGCCAATTATATCACACTATTTTCATAATTTCAAGGAGCAAACGCAGAAATCACGGCAAAAAACACGGTTATTATTGACATATTCCCTCATTTATGATATCATATAAGTCAATACCAAACAACAAAAGGACAGGCTATGAATCAAAACGCAACCACAAACACGGAAAATCCGATAAAGCTTGAAAAAATCAGCGAGACCCTGCGGGTATATCAGCAAAAGGGCGTGTTCTCCTACGGCACGGACGCTGTGCTTCTTTCGGCTTATGCCGCATCATTTATGAAGTTTTCCACCGAGAGAAGGCTCTTTGACCTTTGCTCGGGTACGGGAATCATAGGGCTTATGCTGCTCGATTATTTCAGAGAAAACGGAAAGCTTTCCGCTTCTGCCGTTGAAATAAACAAGGACGCCAGCAGAATTTCCGAGATGAGCGCCAAGGAGAGCGGACTTTCGGACAAATTTACGGTGCATAATATGGACTTAAAGGACATCCGAAGCACCTTCGAGGGCGACATTGCCGATTTTATCACGGTGAATCCCCCATATATGTCTGCCTCCTGCGGTCTTATGTGTGAGGACGATTACAAGACCATCGCAAGGCACGAGATTCTGTGTAATCTTGAGGACATATTCAAATCGGCGTTTCATCTTTTGAAAACAGGCGGAAATATGTTTGTGGTGTACCGTCCCGACAGACTTTCCACACTTTTTGCGGCGGCGAAATCCGCAAGGCTTGAAATAAAGAATATGACCTTTGTGCACTCGAAGGAAAACGCAGAGTCAAAGCTTGTTCTCTGTAAGCTTCAGAAGGGCGCAAAGGAAGGAATGAAAATCAGCCGTCCCTTCATTATGTATGGAGAAAACGGTGAATACAGCGAGGACTACTTGCTTGTGAGAGAAAAAGGAGTAATGGAAATTGGATAACAGCAAAGAGCTTTTCGAAACAGAAAAAGAGGTACAGCCCAAAACATTATACGTTGTTGCAACGCCCATAGGCAACCTTTCGGATATGACGGAAAGAGGCAAGAGAATTCTCTCCGAGGTAGACTTCGTAGCGGCGGAGGACACCCGAATCAGCGGAAAGCTCCTTGGTCTTTACGGCATAAAGAAGCCGCTTGTCAACTACTTTGAGCATAACAGAGCGGAAATGGGCGACAGAATAGTATCAAGGCTTGAGGGCGGAGAAAGCTGTGCCATCGTCACGGATGCGGGCACTCCCGCGATATCCGACCCCGGTGAGGATTTGTGCGCTCTTTGCCACGAAAGAGGAATAAGGGTTGTTCCGATTCCCGGCTGCAGCGCGGCTGTAACTGCGCTTTCGGCTTCGGGTATGCCGTCAAGACGGTTTACCTTTGAAGGCTTTCTCCCCCGTGAGAAAAAGGAGCAGAGAGAATTACTTGACGAATTGCAGAGTGAAAAGCGCACAATGATTTTCTACGAAGCACCGCACAGACTCCGCAAAACTCTCGATGCCTTTCTTGAAGCATTCGGTGACAGAGAGGTCTGTCTTGCGCGTGAAATCACCAAGCTCAACGAGGAAATAGTGAAGACAACACTCGCAAGGGCGGTTGAGATTTACACCGAAAAGGAGCCGAGAGGTGAATACGCCATCATAATCGCAGGTGCAACCGAGGTGAAAAACAGCGATTGCTTCTGGGAAAATATGACGGTAGAACAGCACGTTGAATTTTACATTTCGCAGGGGCTTTCAAAAATGGATGCCATCAAGAAAACGGCAAAGGACAGAGGAGTTCCCAAGAATGATATTTATAAGGAAATGATATAACGATTCAGTGCCCACTGTCCGCTGAATTTCCTGTCCACTCACTTCAACAACACCAAAGGAACGATACATTTTGACACACGAAATCATAAACAACAAGCGTTATAACACGCAGGATAACTATCTTAAAGCAAAATTCGGCTGTAAAATAGCAAAAATCTCCCTCAACGGAGGCTTCACCTGCCCTAACCGTGACGGTACAAAGGGCGTCGGCGGATGTATTTATTGCTCGGAATCGGGCAGCGGTGACTTTGCGGGAAATCCTTGCCACAGTGTCCAAAGACAGTTTGAAGAGGTCCGTGCGGGGATGGACAAAAAGTGGAAGAACGCCAAGTATATGCCCTATTTTCAGGCGGGAACAAACACTTATGCTCCCCTGCCCGTGCTTCGTGAGAAATTCGAGGCGGCACTCTCGCTTGAGAATGTCATAGGTCTTTCCGTCGCCACAAGGCCGGATTGCATTGAGAAGGATACTCTTGAATATCTTGCTGAGCTTTCAAAAAGAACTTATCTCACCGTAGAGCTCGGACTTCAGTCTGTACACGACAGGACCGGGGAAATTATCAACAGATGCTGCAGCTATGCTGAGTTTCTCGATTGCTACAACCGCCTTTCCGACAAGGGCATAAATACCTGCGTTCACCTTATAAACGGTCTTCCCGGTGAGGACAGAGATATGATGCTTGAAAGTGTGCATAAGGTTGCACTTCTTCGTCCCCATTCGGTAAAGCTTCATATGCTTCACATCATCAAGGGCACGGTTTGCGAGCAGATGTACCTTGACGGTAAGGTGAATATTTTCACACTTGAGGATTATGTAAATCTTGTCTGCGATGAATTAGAAATGCTCCCGTGGGAAACGGTAATACAGCGAATCACGGGCGACGGTGCAAGGGATACTCTTGTAGCACCGCTTTGGAGCGTAAAGAAGTTTGATGTAATAAACGGTGTTGACAGAGAAATGAATCGCAGAGGTACATTCCAGGGCGATAAATTCGATGGATAAAAAGGCGGAATTTCACACACACTAAAGGATGACAATATTATCCTTCAGTCGAGGTGAAACAAATTGAAAAAATACGCCGTACCGATATTTATTTTGCTGTACTGTCTTGCTTCAAAAAACACTTATCTGTGCACGGTTGCACCGCAAAGTCTGTTTTTTGTTTCTGCGGTCTCGCACAGCGGAATACTTGATGCGGATATTATAAAAAATCCACACGGCAAGGCATTAAAGGGTGCTCTTATATGTACCGTCGGCTTTGCCGTTTCCATGCTTCTTGCAATAATTTCGGCAGAAAAAACAACGCTGTCCCACATTGCCCTTTCATCCGTAGCCTTCGGAAGCTACCTTTGCTTTTATTCCGTTCTTCTTTTAATGCACAAAAATAAAAAGAACAAGGAACGGATGCGACGGATTTGCGTGCTGTGTGCGGTTTTGCCCTGCTTTTCCTCTGTTACAAAGAATGCGACCCCTTCGGAAGCATCGGCAATTGCCGTTATTTTACTCGGATGCATACTGTTCGGTATTGCAATTTATAGTATAAGATGTAAACATAAACAATAAAACCACCTTCAAGGAGACACATTATGACGGACAATTATGTTCCCGAAATTGACAAGGTCACAAGCGATTATTATATAGCCTGCCACTATTTTCCCGGCTGGAATGTACACCCGAACGGCTACTCCGCCTTTGCCGACATAGTTGATTTTCCCGAGCGCACACCGCTTATCGGCTTCTATGACGAGGCAAATCCCGAGGTCTTTGACCGGGAAACAAAGTGGGCTTGTGAGCACGGCATAAATTGCTTTATTTATTGCCGGTACAGAAATTTCCCCGAAAAGATGAAGTCTCCGATAACTCAATGGGTACTGACTCCTCAAAGCTGGAAAGAACTCCTTACCGAGGTGAAAAAGACAGCGGACTCGCTTCCCGAATCTGCACTCGGCAGAAAAATGGTAATTCTCGACAACTGGAACGAATGGTGCGAGGGACATTACATAGCACCTCACCGAGCAGGTGGCTTCAAATATCTGCAGGCTGTGAGAGAGGTCTTCACAAAATGCGACAACTTCCCCGATTACCGCCTTCCGCAATCGCTCGGACTGGGACCTTACGACAAAAATATCAAAGCTGATGCCGAAAGAATATGGTATTCGTTCTGAATTAAAACCACAAAACGCAAACCCGACCTGACACCATTGCCAAGTCGGGACTTTCTATATTCTTTTATATAGCCTTTGATATTACATTCTCTTTCTGCAACCGTCAATACGGATGTTTTCACCCGAGATATACGCCGCCTCTTTGCTCGCAAGGAAGCATATAAGGTCAGCGTTTTCTCTGTCCGTACCCGTTCTTCCGACAAAAGAAAGCTCGGAGGGCTGCCATGCATCAATATCCTCGTCACTTGAATTGCTTACACTGCCCGGAGCTACGCTGTTGACTGTGATTCCGTTTGCGGAAACCTCCTTGGCAAGTGCCTGTGTCATTGAAATTACCGCACCCTTGGTTGCACTGTAATGCACCATATTTGCGTTTCCGATAACGCCTGCAATGGATGCAACATTGATGATTCTGCCGTACTTTCTCTCAAGCATACCGGGAAGAACTGCCTTTGTGGGATATACCGTACCCATAATATTTACGTCAAGAAGCTTTTTCCACTCGTCCGTGGGAGTTTCGACAAAGGGACTCCAGAATCTCCAGAGTGCCGCATTGTTTACAAGGATATCAACCTTACCGAAGGCTTCCTCCGTTTTCTTAATGCAGTCGTTGACGCATTCCTCGTCGGAAACGTCGCACTTGAAGATGAGTACATCCTTTGTGTATTCCTCGATTTCCTTTTTTACAAGCTCAAGCTTTTCATAGTTAATGTCGCAAAGCGAAACCTGCGCACCTCTCTGTGCGAGAAGAAGAGCCACCGCTCTGCCTATACCTACCGATGCACCCGTTATGAATGCCGACTGTCCGTGAAAATCCATTTTTGTATCCTCCGATTATAAAATATTACAATAATTTTCTGCATCCGTCAATCTGGATGTTCTGCCCCGAAATGTAGCTTGCCTCCTTGCTTGCGACAAAGGCGATAAGCTCTGCGTTTTCTCTGTCCGAGCCCGTTCTGCTCATAAAGGCAAGGTCTGTCGGCTGAACGTAATCCATATCCTCGTGTGCGGAAGGGCTTACGCTTCCGGGAGAAACACAGTTTACCGTTATACCGCTCTGGGCATATTCCTTCGCAAGCGAGCTTGTCATGGCAATAACCGCGCCCTTTGTTCCGCTGTAGTGTGTCATAAATCTGTTGCCGTATACGCCCGCAACCGAGCCTATATTTACAATTCTGCCGTAGCCGTTTTCAAGCATTGAGGGAATGACGCATCTTGTACAGTAGAGCGTGCCCATTACGTTTACGTCAAAGTAAAGCTTCCATCTGTCGGGCGTGGACTCCATAAAGGGCATATAATCTCTGAAAAGTGCGGCATTGTTTATGAGAATATCCACTTTTCCGTAGTTTTCGAGGATATCCGAAAATGTACTGTTCACCGCTTCCATATCGGAAATGTCGCATTTATAGATAAGTACATCCTTTGTATATTCGGAAAGCTCCTCCTTCACAGTCTCAAGCTTTTCAAGGTCTACATCAATGAGAGCAAGCTTTGCGCCTCTCTGAGCGAAAAGTTGGGCGGTGGCTCTGCCTATTCCCCGTGCGGCACCGGTTACAACGGCAATCTGTCCCGTAAAATCCATTTTTGCTTTCCTCCGTTTTTTACTCTATTATACCCTCAACTCCGACATTTTAAAATAGCACAAACAGCACTCGTTTTAGCATTTTCGATACTATTTTAGTATATTTCCCTATATTTTCAGTATTTTTATTTGCAAAAACGGTATTGACATAACGGCAAAACCGTGGTATCATCTATTCTTAGAGGTGATAGAATGAACATTACCGTAACGAAATTTGTAAATGCCTCCACCTGCGTAAACTCGACGGGACAAATGATAAATATAACAAACCGCCCGAACTGTGCCGTAGTATACACCCAAAGCGGAAGCATAAATTTCACTCAGAACGAAAAAACGGTAACCTCCTGCCCCGGATG
>JAFYPA010000031.1 GCA_017560085.1 Clostridia bacterium | reverse complement strand
TTTAGTGGCGCGCTATAATGGCTTCCCACGAGGGGGAAGCTGTCAGCGAAGCTGACTGATGAGGGGTAGCAGGAATCGCAATAATCGCAATTTACACGATGATTAGAGGGTGAACAAACCTCACCGACAAATTCCAATTTAACATTTTTGATTTTTATATCTCCTTCCTTTTTGTATATTTAGCAATTTATTTCAAATTCTCCATCTTTTATCCCATTTTTATATTGACTTTTACCAAAATCTGTACTATAATAAAATCAGCGTATAATCCCCAAATAAGAAAGGAGTTTTACTCAAAATGAAAAAGCTTTTATCAGCGATTCTTTCCGTGCTTATGATTGCTTCCTGCATGAGCTTTGTGGCTTTTGCGGAAGGTGCGGATGAGGATGCAAATCTCGCAGCTCTCGATCCTATCGAGCTTCCCATTACTGCGGCGGCAGCAAAGGATCAGAAATGCACGTGCGCAAGAATTACCGACGAGTTCGGCAGAAGCGTGCAGAAGATTACTCCCGATAATTCGGTAGCTACAACAGCCATGGCTCCCGCGTGCTTTGTTGACAACGTTGGCTCAACCATTAAGTCAACAGTCACAGCATCGGGCTATGCATACAAAACCATAAAGGTGGTTTACTACACAAGCGGCTCTTCTGCAAATAAGCCCACAATGAGCGTGTTTGTTGATGACGGTGTGAAGTGGTCATCTACAAGCAGGAGCGTTACTTCCATAAGCTCTCCCGCTCAGGCAGGCAAATGGCAGACAGCTATTTTCCAGATGCCCGATACCTGCAACACTTATCCTATCCACGCTTATATGTTCTATGTGTTCGGAAACGATTCCGTAAACAACCATATGGGCGAAACAATCTATATCGGCTATGTTGGTCTTTTTGATACTGTTGAAAATGCGCAGGCTCATAAGTCCAATTTCGAAGGTGACGTAGAGATTTCCGCAATCAAGGTTGGCGGTACGGCTATCGCAGGCTTCGATAAGGCTACAACAAGCTACACATATGACCTTGCAGGTGCGATGACTCTTCCCGCTGTTACCGTAAATGCAAAGGGTGACACAAATAACCTCAAGATTACAACAACATCCCTTGATGAAGACGGTAAGGCAACCGCTACAATCAAGGCGGGCGACACAACCTACACCGTAAATCTCACGGGCGGTCCCGCAAAGACAAGCAAGACTCCCATAACATTCACTCTTTCAAGAGCGTACAGCGGTGCTTCTCAGGGCTCGAAGGGCTCTGCTTCCACAGATGAATACGGCAGAGCTATCCACGTTCGTACTCCTGTAACCGATTCTACAAACAAGATTTATCCCGGCGGTGACTTCCCCGAAAACACAAACGGTTACAGAATTCTCAAGTTCGTATACCGCACAAGCGAAAGCACAGTTCCCACAATCAGCGCAAATGCCGTAAAGTCTGACAGTGGTTGGCTCCAGTGCCGTGACGGTGACGGTACTCCCATTTATGACAAGACTCCCGAAGCGGGCAAGTGGAACGTAGTATACTTCCCGATTAAGGATATGCAGGACCCCACAAACAACAACGCAACAATCTCCATTAAATACTGGCAGATAAACATGAGCGCAAAGAAGGCATCCGAGCTCCCTGCTGATTCTTACTATCAGATTGGCTACCTCGGTCTCTTCGGCTCTATCGTTGATGCAAGAGAGCATAAGTCTGCCTTCGAAGGCGACCTCAACATCACCGACGTAAAGCTCGGCGGAACATCCTACGGCAACGACGAGGAAATAACAGTTGACCTCGCAGGCTCCGATGTGATTCCCGCACTTACAATTACCGCAACAGGTAACACAAACGACGTCGTTATCACAAACGGCACACTCTCCGAGGAGGGTACTGCTACATCTACCGTAAAGAACGGCAGTGAAACAGTTATTACCGTAAGCTTCACGGGCGGACCTGTAAGAGTTGACCCTGTTGAAACAATTACAAACTGGGCATCCCCCAATGCACAGAGATGTACAACAAGCGGTGAGGTTGCCGATGAATTCGGCAGAAAGTCCAGAACATTCTACGCCGAAAACCAGTACTACGACGGCGGCGACAAGACCGCAACAGGTACTGTTTCTCCCGGTGGTGACGTTGTCGCGGCAGGTGAAACAAAAAATCATAAGGTATTCAAGCTTGTATACAAGAGCGACAGCACAACAGTTCCTACTCTTTCCGCGTTTATTCTTAACGGAAGTACAAAGACCTTGACAAACACAAGCGGTGCAACAAGCCTTGAAGCGGGCAAGTGGCATACTCTTTACTACAATTACGGCACTCACGGCGCTCTTAATATGTATATGATAAACTTCACTACAGATGACGTTGCAAACCACATCGGTGAAGAATATACAATCGGCTACTCAGCCGTATTCGGCTCTCTCGAGGAAGCTCAGGCTCATAAGTCCGCATTTGAAGGCGACTTTACAATCACAGACGTTCTTCTCGACGGTACTTCCATCGGTAATGTAACAACCTACTCCCGTGACCTTGACGGCGGTGTAAATGTTCCCGTGCTTACAATCAAGGCAACAGGTAACACAGACGGCGTTGTTATTACAAACGGCACAATGGACAGCGACGGTAACGCAACATCAAAGGTTATGGTTAACGGCGTTGATAAGGTTGTTGTAAGCTTCACCGGCGGCTCTAACGGCTTTGCTGTTTCGGATATTCTCGTTAACGGCGTTTCCATCGGTAACTTCTCCAAGAAGACTACAGCCTATACAGTAAAGCTTCCCTATGCATCCAAGGCTCCCACGGTTACATACACATATGAGGGCTCCGAAAAGGAGGTTGCTGTTGAAACAACCACACAGAACGGCGACTATATCACAACAATCAGCTATGACGATGAAGTAAAGTATACCGTTACATTTGATGTGGATGATACAAAGCCCACAGCACTTCTCAATACTCTTTATAAGATAAAATCCGGCGAGCAGGTAACAGTCGGCTATTTCGGTGGCTCTGTTACAGGCGGTACAGGCTCTACAAATGCAAATTCACTTTCCTGGAGAGGCCTTTCCCGTGATTGGCTCCGTGATACATATGCGGCATACAACACAAATATAGTTGAAAGAAAAGCATCCGTTGGCGGTACGGGCTCTATCTACGGTATTTACAGAGCAGACAGACATTTCATTATGGATAAGGCTCCCGACCTCTGCTTTATCGAAATGGCTGTCAACGACAGCTACGACGGCGGTGTTTACGAAACAAATGCAAACTACGTTTACGCAGAAAGTATCGTAAAGAAGATTTACGCCTCCAACCCCAAGGCTGACATCATCTTCATTCTCACAGGTGACTATTCCAAGCTCAAGGCTGAAATCACAAGCGACACTCCCGTATTCGGCAAGGTTTATACAGAGCTTGGCGCATACTACAATATTCCCTGCCTCTATCTCGGCCGTGAGCTTGTAAGAGACAAGTTTATGGGCAACTATCCTTCTTCTTCGTCCGCTGATGCATGGAAGGTATACTTCGGTGACATAGTTCATCCCACAGACGCAGGCTATGCTTACTACGGTAAGGTTATCAACGATTATCTCAAATTCAATCTTCCTATTGATTATACACCCACAGCATCCGAGTATGCAGATAAGGTACTCCCCGAAAAGAGCTACTGTGAAGTAAACGGCAAGGGCAGACTTATCGACGATGCATACACGGTTGCAGGTAACGAAATCAAGAAGTCGGACGGCACTCTCGCACAGAACGGCGATGCAGAGCTCGGCGGATACACATCCATCACAAAGGGCGAATACAGACCCTTCTACTCCGACAAGGCAGATACAGTAACAACTCTTAAGTTCAAGGCAGCAGACATCGGCGCATGGGCTTGGGCTTACAACAATGAGGGCGGTACAACAATTACCTACTCCATTGACGGCGGCGCAAAGCAGACACGCAACTTCTATCTTTCAAGCTCCAACCACAGATGGCATCTCTTCGCAACAGACCTCGACCCCGAGGTAGAGCATACACTCCGTATCTACCACGAGGATGCAAATAAGCTCGAGCTTTACTACTTCTTCCTCTCGGGACTTTCCGATAATATAAAGGAAGAGGAAATGGGCATCAGACTTGCTCCTCTTGCGGATGTATTCGCAAAGGATGACGACGGCAAGAATCTCTTTGACGTAAAGATTAAGGAAGCAAACGGAACATACAGAGAGTTCACCTTCTATCCCGCAAAGTCAAAGTATGCGATTATTATGCCCGAAGCATCCCTTTCCGCTGACGGACTCCCCGAAATCGAGGTTTCCGTACCCGAAGGATACTACGGCTATGAGGTAGTTCAGGCAACAGCCGAGAACAAGACAGCATATTTCGCAATAGATAACGTAAAGACCTTTGAATTTGCCTTCATGACAGAAGAGGAAGCAAAGGACTACGACGAAGCAGAGCTTATCACAAAGCTGGAAGCTCCCGCAAAGAAGCTCTGGAGCATAGTTGAAGGTCAGACGGTAAATGCTCCCACGACAGGTGCTTCCGCAACAAACATTCAGGGTCTCACCCTTACACCCGTATGGGAAGGCGCAGACGGCTTCAGCTTCGGTGACGTTGCTGTCGGCAATGAGCTTATCGCATATACAGCAACATATACAGCTCCCGACGGATTTATGTTCGCACCCTCAATAGCAAGCTCTATTGAAAATGCAACGGTTTCCGCGGACTATTCAAAGCTTACAATCAAGCTTTACACATACATCATCCCCAAGGACGCCATCTACATAGACGATGAAGGCTCAAACTCCACCGATGACTATGCAGAGGGCAACCTCCAGAAGCCCTATAAGACAATCGACCACGCAATGAGCCTTCTCGATGCAAAGGGCGGCGGAGTTATCGTTGTAGTAAACAAGGTAACTGAAACCAACAGCGGTAAGCCCGGAGCAAGTCTCCTCAGAAGCGGTGACTTCGTAATTATGGGCTGGGATGAGGAATCCGTGCTTGAAACAACCAGACACTACAACCTCAGAGCAGACACCACAATCCGTGATATCAATCTCTGGATGTCACAGCAGTGGGGCGGTATTTACCTCAACGGCTACGCACTCACACTCGGTGACAAGAACTATACCGACCTTATTGTTACGGCAACCGTAAGCGATGCGGCACAGATTCTTATGGCGAGTGACGGTGGTACATACGGTGAAACAGGCAAGCTCACAATCAACAGCGGTAAGTTCTCACTGGTTGTCGGCTCGGGCTACGGCAAGACAACAATTACGGGTGACGTTGATATTGAGGTTAACGGCGGTGAAATCGCTACGTTTATAGCAGGTCTCCACTGCGGTAACGCTACGGGTGTTCACACACTCACCGGTGATATTAACTTCACAATGAACGGTGGTAGTATCACTGCACTCACCCTCGGCTCTGCAAACGGAATGTATCTCCATGACGGTAACTTCAATGCGGTAATCAACGGCGGTACAATCAAGAATATCGCATTCAGAACAGGAAACGCAGATAAGGAGCTTAACGGTGAAAAGTATCCTCAGCAGCTTGGTGACTACACACTCAAGATTAACGGCGGTACAATCACAGGCTCAATCTCCGACACCTCCAACGGCACAACTGGCGTTCTCGGTTACACAATGATTGACCTTCTCGATTACAACGGTGACAGAGAAGCAGTTCTCGCAAAGATTAACAAGGCGCAGTTCGACGAAATCAGATACCAGGTAATCTATGTAGATGCGACAAAGGGTGCATCCGCAAACGACGGTCTTACAAAGGACACAGCGGTTGCAACACTTACAGATGCATTCAATAAGTTCGCAGGCGGTCTTGCAGGTAAGATTGTTCTTGTAGGCGAGGTTCCCACACACGAATACGATTCTGCGCAGTCCAAGTATACAACAAACCTCGCTACCGACAAGGCGGGCAGAGGTCACGTAACAATCACGGGCTACGATGAAAGCTCTAAGTTTGTATTCTGCAAGAGTACAACCCTCGCAGGCCCCACAACATTTGAAAACATCCACATCCAGAATAACGGCGCTTACTCCAACCTCTTTGCGGGCGGTTACAAGCTCGTAATGGGCAAGGGCATCACAAACTCCACAACGGTAAGCCACGAGCTTCAGATTGGTAACGGCTCCTCCGGTGCAAATCTTGCAAGCGGTGAAATCGAAATTCACAGCGGTACATACGGTCTTATCTACACAGGTGCAGACTTCAACGGCGGTTCTGTTGACGGAGATACAGTTCTTACAATCTACGGCGGTACATTTAAGACCGAAATTTACGCGGGCGGTTACGTTGCAACAAACAAGCAGGCTCTCGCAGGAACCGCAGATGCCGGTAAGATTGGCGGTAAGATAGGTCTTTACATCCACGGCGGTACATTCAACAAGAACATCTTCCTCGGCGGTAACCAGTTTGATACTGTCGGCTCTCTTGAAGCAAAGATTACAGGCGGTACATTCAATGGCAGTCTCTTTGTAGGTGCAAGAGCCGCATCCGGCACATACACTCCCACGGGAGGCACGGCTGTTGCATATACAACAGACGTACTCGGCGATGCAATCGTTGAAATCACGGGCGGTTCATTCACAGGCAAGGTTGTTCACGATGTGGGCGAAATCAAGGGCAAGTCTGTTATCATAGTCTCCAACGGCGTAACAGCAGGCATCTCTGCTCCCGAAACGTTCACATATGCGGTAACGGCCTCCGAAAAGGGTACAACAACATATGATGCGGCTTCCGATAAGTTCAGCCTCGTTCCGATTAATTCCACAATGGATATCTTCGTGAACGACAACAAGCTTACAAAGGCAAGCGACAATCTCTACACACTTTCCGGCGCAAGCAACAATCTCTATGATATCAAGTACGGCGGTGAAACAGCATTGAACGCAAAGTTCATTATTACACAGCCTATCGCAGAGCTTACTCCCGTATCCGAGGTAATTCTCACGGGCGGTAAGAACACATACAACGAAATCGGCAACTGTACAGCAAGCAAGGTTACATGGGAGCCCGCACATACAAGATTCCAGTTTGATACACAGTATACGGCAACCGTAACTCTTACAGCACTTGCAGGTATTGAATTCTCCGATAATCTCGAAGGTCTTAACGTAAACGGCAAGTACAGCGGTAACGTTGTAAACGCAACCTTCAACGAGGATCACACAGCGGTAACCGTAAAGGTAACCTTCCCCAAGACAGAAAAGAGCGACCTTGTGAAGCTTGCCGAAACGGAAACAACAGTTAAGGTAACCTTCGAAACAATAAGAGGTGGTGATGACAGCGAAAACTTCAAGCCCACAACCGTAACTCTTACAAATGTTGAAAACGATGCATATTCCGTAAGCGGAACAGCAACGGAAAACGGTACAGAGGGAAGCTTCACAGCAAACGTTAAGTCGGGTCTCTATAATGTAACCGTTAAGAAGCAGGGCTACCTCGAAGCAACAGCAGAGGGCATCCTTGTAAGCTCCAACGACGAATTCGCAATCGACCTCGGCAAGCTTATCGCGGGCGATGTCATCGACGGCAACGGAAATGTTGCGGGTGACGGCATAATTGACATCGATGACTTAGTTGTTGCACTCAGAGGTCTTAATCCCGATGCAAGTGCAGAGGTTAGAAGTGCGGCGGATATCAACGAATCGGGTATCATCAACGTAACTCAGCTCGGAAGCATCAAGGCAGGCTTCGGCAAGACAGCAGAGGAAGACAGCTCCGACTACAACGGCTACTTCGAAAACACATACTATAAGCTTACTGTCGACAAGAAGCTCACAGTCGGCTACATCGGCGGCTCTATCATTCAGGGCGCAGGCGTAGAAACAGCGGGCGACGAAAAGTATACCGACAGAATGCATAAGTGGTTCCAGACAAACTTCCCCGAGGCTGAAATCCACACAATCAACGCAGGTATCTCCAACACAGGCTCCAACTTCGCAAACTTCAGACTCGAAGAGGACCTTATGCTCAGAGATGAGGGCTATATCCCCGACCTCGTATTCCTTGAATTCTGTGTAAACGACTTCAACACATACGGTCAGGACCATATCGAAATGCTCTATGAGTCCCTCATCAAGAACGTATACGAAATCAACCCCAACGCAGATATCGTATGTCTTCTTACAGCACTCTCCGGCTACGCAACATCCAAGGCGGCACACATCAAGGTGGCAGAGTACTACGACATTCCCGTTCTTGATGTTGGTACACCCATGAGCGCAGGCTACACAATTGCAGGCGACTGCAAGATATTCACAAACGACCAGCTCCACCCCAACGGAATGGGCTATGAGCTCTACGCAAAGCTTACAAAGAACCTCCTTGAAAAGTACATCATCTACGCAACACCCGAAAATCCGAAGTACAACGCAAAGGTTCTTCCCGAACAGCTTCAGGCACAGCTTCTCACAAACGCAAATGAAATCTCCGTTGCGGATGCATCCGTAGTAAAGACGGGCAGCTGGACAACAGGCACAATCTCAACAGGCAGCCGAATCTTCCAGGCTGACAAGAATGCACCGTTCATCTCGTCCTCCACAGCGGGCGACACCTTCGAATTCACCTTCAACGGCGACGCCTTCGGCTTCCTCGTGAGAAAGTCCGCCGCAATGGGTACCTTCGAATTCAGCATCGACGGCGGTGCTTGGATAGAATGTAACGCAGGCACAAGCCAGGCAACCTACACTCACTGCCAGACCTATATGCCCGGTACAGTTACCGCCGACTGCACAATCCCCGCAGGCGAGCACAAGGTAGTTGTCCGTGTAACAGGCAAGAAGTGTGTTGAATCCTGCACGGGCTGTGAAGTAAGCATTATCGGTATCTTCTACAACGGCGCGGAATAATCCCGTAAGTGTTCGGAAGAAAAATCTACATATATATTATATATAGTATTTTCCTCTCCTCGGCAGAAATGTCGGGGAGAGGTTTTTTTAATGCATAATGCATAATGCATAATGCATAATTGGGTTGCTTCGCAAATTTAAAATTCGGAATTCGGAATTCGGAATTCGGAATTTAGGTGAAAATTTTTCGGAGGAAAATTTTTATTTATTGAAAATTGGTGCGGTGGGAATTTGGGTTTGTCGTTCTGTTTAGAATGGATTGTATAACGGAAAAATTTGTTTAATTCCAGACACAACGCACAATGCCCAAAATCCGCACAAACCCAATCTCTGTATTGCGGGGTGTTAGGGGTGCTAACCCCTATGCGGAGATTCAGACGGCACAACTGTCAACAACCGACACTTGCCGCCTAACAAGCACCAAAAGGAGATTTTCAAGGACGTAGTTCTTGAATGGCATTTTGCTTCTTTTTTGCTATAGAAAAAGAAGTGCCCGCCGCATAGGCGCCCAAGACCGTCGAGGTCTTAAAGAAATTCGGAGAATTTCTTTCAAAAGGTAAGGAC
>JAFYPA010000030.1 GCA_017560085.1 Clostridia bacterium | reverse complement strand
TTTCAGATTCCGCAAAAGGTGGGAGTCTGTTATGGCTCCCTCTTGAGGGAGCTGGCGCCGTAGGCGACTGAGGGAGTTAGCGGGAATCGCAATGATTGTAATTCGCACAATTATAAGTGGGTACACAAACATCCCGACAAACCCCAATTTTGCATTTTGCATTTATCATTTTGCATTTCGGTGCACCGCACCGATAACTCGTCATCTTGCGTAGAAGAATCCACGGGATTCTTCAAAGACTGCGAAGCAGTCTTGATTATGCATTATGCATTATGAATTATGCATTATCTCAAACGCCTCCAAGCGTCAAAAATCCTCCATCCACGGGGATTGTTGTTCCTGTTACAAAGGAAGATGCCTCCGAATCAAGCAGCCACATCGCACAGCCTACAAGGTCGTCTGCCTTGCCGAATCTGCCCATCGGCGTGTGGCCTATTACCTGCTCACCCCTCGGTGTGAGTCCCTCCTCTACCGTGCCGAGATATGCCTTACTTCTCTCGTTTACCATAAAGCCGGGGGCTATGGCGTTGACTCTTACATTGGCGTTTGCATAGTACTGTGCGAAGGATTGGGTCATATTTGATACCGCTGCCTTACTCATAGCATAGGCGAAGCATCTTGTAAGAGGACAGTAGGTGTTCATCGAGGCGAAGTTGATTATGCTGCCGCCACCCTTTTTTATCATATGCTTTGCGAATTCCATCATAGGGATTACACTTCCCATTGTGTTTATCTTGATTACGCTCTCAAAGGCTTCCATATCTATGTCGTAAAGACCCTTTGTGCCCTCGGGAAGTGTGCCCGATAGCTCGCGCTCGTCGAATTTTGTGATGGTGGGCATTGCCTTTACGTTGTTTCCGCCCGCACCGTTGATGAGGAAATCGCACAGACCGAATTTTTCCTCCACGAGTCCTGCAAGCTCTGCTATTGCTTCCTTGTCTGTTACATCGCAGGGGTAAATGAGGTATTCACCGCCGAATTCTGCTATTTTTTCTGCGGTTGCATCAAGCTTTTCCTTCGTTCTGCCCACAAGCACTACCTTTACGCCCTTTTTCGCAAGCTCGATTGCAAGGCAGGAGCAGAGTGTACCGCCTGCGCCCGTGACTACGGCTACTTTATTTTTGAAATCCATTTTGTTTACCTCCGTTATACTATTGCGTTCTTTGTGTTTTCGTAACACATTTTGTATATTAAATTCTTAAGCTCGTCTATCTCGCAGAAGTACTCTCCGCTTTCATATTTTGCACCGATATAATCGCACAGCACACGTCTGAAGTAGTCGTGGCGTACAAAGGAGAGAAAGCTTCTTGAATCGGTGGTCATTCCGATGAAATTGGAAAGCACGGAAAAGACCTCTGCGTTTTCCAGCATATCCGTCATACCCTTTTTGTGGTCGCACCACCACCACGCAGGTCCTTGCGTGATAAGTCCCGATACGCCGTCCTTGGAGTAAGACCCCGAAAGAACTGATATGAGTGCGTTGTCTGCGGGATTCAGTGTGAAAAGCACGGTCTTCGGTAAGCCATACTCCGTGTTGTCCACCGTATCGAGGAAAAGGGCAAGCGAGCTTACGTCCGCACTGTTGCCTATTGCCGCAAAGCCACCGACGGCACCCGCCTTTTTTCTGAGCTTTGAGCTTGTGTAACGCTGTGCGCCTATGTGAAGCTGCATTACAAAGCCGATTTCGGCATATTTTTCCGCAAGGAAGGTGAGAATGTATGACGAAAGTCTGTCTCTGTCCTCGGCGGTGATTGTGCCGTCAAGGGCTTTTTTGAATCTTCCGTCATTTTCGCCGTCGTCGGAATAGTATTTGAATCCGTTGTCGAGTGCGTGGTCGGAGAATTTACAGCCGATCCCTGCAAAGACGGAAAGCCGTTTTTCTATTGCGTGCTTATAGTCGGAAAGGCTGTTTATTTCCGTTTCGGATATCGATGAGAGCTTTTTTGCAAAGTCACCGTTTACGCTTACGATGTCATCTCCGCGAAGAGAGGGAGAAAGGTTATCAACACCGTCAAACATAGACACATCCTCCGCAAGAGATGCGCAGGGGCTTGCGAATTCAACCTTGAATTTTGCCATAAGGCTGACTGTATCGACTGTGTTTTCGGCAAGGTATTTATTGCATTTTGCGTAAAGCTCCTCCGCGTTTTTGCCGTTTGGCACATCGGAAATTCCGAATACCGCCTCAAGCTCCATTACAGCCCAGTGATACAGCGGATTTCCGAGAAGCTTCGGCACGGTTTCGCACCATTTTATAAATTTTTTCTTGCCGTCCGCATCGCCCGTTATGTATTTTTCGGGGACACCGCACATTCTCATTGCTCTGTGCTTGTACGGGTCGGGGGCAAGCCACAAATCGTAAATGTCCGTGTAGCGTTTGTTTTCCTTTATGTCGGAAAGGGACAGATGATTGTGGTAGTCTATTGTCGGCAGATTCTTTACATAGCCGTAAAGCTCCTTTGCCGTTTGGTTGGTTAAAAGAAAATCCTTGTTCATTTTAGTTACCCTTTCAGTTGCTATTCCCGAAGGAGTATTCGGGGTTAATGTCAATAAGCTCACAGCTTTCACGGAAAAGTCTTGAAATATCACACTTACGCTCGCCTCTGTACCAGCCTTCAAATTCTCCGTACTCTGCGATTTTTCTGTAGGAAAGGTGTGACGCCAGAACGCTTATTGCCTCCGTGATAGCCTCAAGTGCCTCATCGCCCTTTTCGCTGTCGTATGCTTTTTTTGCGTCGCACATACGCACAAACCACTTGTAAAGTGAAAGCATAAGGTCGGTATAAAGAAGCCATTTGCATTTTATATGAAGCTTTTCTCCGTCACAAAGACCTTCCGAGAGTATTTCAAGCTCATGCCTTAGCTCCTCATATTTCGGAATCGCACCGCGTACGGCATCGCATATTCCGAATGCAAGTCTGCTGTTGTATGGCTTTTTGAAGCTTGCAAGAAGCTCCTTGCCTATAAAGCATATAACTCCGTCCTTGGCGGTGAAGGTCTTTATTCCGTCGGGAGTAATATAGGCGTAATTGAAGTAATTCGCAAAGTGAAGCGACAGAAGCTCGTCGGAAAGTGCGGGGATAATGTCGTAATATTTCTTCACAAGGCTTTTTACGCTGTCCGACCTTTCACCGAATCTGTTTGCATAGTAATCAAGGTATTCACTTTTCGAAAAGCGGTCGGTATCCCACAGTATTTTGGAAAGAGCGTTTATTTCATAGGTGAATTCTCTTGTGTTTGAAAGGTTTACTATAAAATACGAGGTATCTCCCATTTTTCTTGCAAGGCTTACATTATACATAAGCTTATCGAGTCCCGTAAGCGGTGCAAGGTGCGGTCCTGTGGGGTTGTACTGAAGATGATAGTATATTCCGCTCTCGCTTTTTCGCTCTGTCTTGTAGAAGTCACCGCCGTACATCTGGTCGGGGCCGTTGTCGGAAAATACGGTTATTGTGTCTGAGGGAAGCTCAAGGTAGCCCTTCTGCATAAGGCTCGAGCCTTCCATCCATAGGGTTGTGGTGAAGTACTTCGCACGATTTTCCGTTTTTTCAAGGATTATTTCCTTTTGCCTTTGATATGCACCGCTTATGAATGCTGCGTAATTGCATAGCTCCTCGTCTGTAGGATTATCGTTGTGCCACACCGGGCGGTCGCCTTTGCCACGAAGTCCTATCTGCCATACAACATTCGGGTACTGTGCCCACCTCTCGGCATAATGCTCCCACACCCTTTCCACGGTTTTCGGATTTGTGATATAGGAAAACTCCGAGGGAAGTCCGTTTCTTCTGCAATAATTTTCAAAGGTATATGCCGACACACCGCAAGGCTCAATGTGATGCTGTGACACGAAAATACCGCGCCTTGCAACCTCATCGGCAAGTGCCTTTTCATAAGGGTTGTCAATATCAAGAAAGGAAGCGGGAATTACAAGATTCATCCGAAGGCGGAGCATTGTTTCCACAACATTCGCAATTGCCTTGGGGCTTGCGGTTATGCCGTAATGATTGTAGTTGAGAAATCTGATACCGCCGCCGCTTTTCCAGCCCGTCAGCAAATCCTCATCGTTGAGAAAAACACCACGGAAGCCGAAGGTCTGCGGTTTGTCGGAAATGCTTATTTCGTCAATCTTAAGGCTTTCACGCTTTTTTATGGGGAAATCCTCAAATATATAGCAGGGCGAAACGCCGAGAATTTTCTCGCTGAAGGTATAAATGCCCCACATTGTACCGAGGTAGCCGTCACCGCAGATGCGGATTTTGTCGTTTTCCGTTTTTATTGTAAAGCCCTCGGAGGAAATCGGCGCTGAGCTTTGCGACGGATTTTCCTCTATGACTATGCAGTTTTCGCTCTCATTTTCGGTTATTCTCGGCAGGCATCCGCAGGACGATACTCTTTCAAAATCAGAAATCAAATCCTGTACAGCAAGAAAAACGTATTCGTTTTTGCTTTTTAAACATATATCTGAGCATTTGTTGCCGTTAAATATAAACATTTACTTATCCGCTCCGCTCACTTCTTGACAAATTATCAATTATAGTATACAATAAAACAAAATGATATTCAATAGTGAATTTGCCAAAAGTGTATGCTATTCGCTTATTTTGTGAGGTTTTTGCATGAAGGATATACGGTATTTGGGAAAACTGGATTTCAGGATAGATAATGTCGGATATGTAAAGGTAATGCGTGACAAGGATTTCGCCGTGCCCTACAGAAGCGGCAAGGAAAAATACTCGGTAATTCTGCCGATATCGGGCAGTATGAGCTACCACTTTCCCGAAAGCAGAGAGACGGTGCTTTTATACCCCGGGGACATTATGTACATTCCCAAGAAGCACCCTTACATCGCCACCTATCTTCAGGACGGCACGGTTATGAATCTTTTCAATTTCGATACGGACACGGGAATGATATCCGAGGGCTTCGAGTACCCGAAAAAGCGGACTCTCCCCGAGCTTGCAAGACGCATTTGCACCGAGCTTGAGAGTAATTCGGAAAATATGCTTTTCCTTGCATCAAGGATATACGAGGCAATCTGCGCCCTTGAAAAGAGGGAGGTACAGATTCCCAAGAAATACAAGCGGATTCTTCCCGCTATAGAGGAAATAAAGACCCGCTTTGAGGACAACAGAAAAATCTCCTACTATGCAGAGCTCTGCGATATGAGTGAATCCAACTTCCGCAAGCTCTTTACGGAATATGTCGGCAAGTCCCCGATAGAGTACCGCAACTGTCTCAGAATCTCCCGTGCGAGGAGTATGATTGACAGCGGAGAATACACGGCACTCGAGGCGGCATATTTGTGCGGCTTTAATAATATGTCGGTGTTTTATGAGGCGATGCGGTGCGGGGCACGGCAGAGTAAAATGTAAAATGTAAAATGTAAAATGCAAAATGCAAAATGATGAATTGATGATAGGATTTATGGGATAGGAACTAGGGGATAGGAACTAGGGAAGGTTGATTGCTTCGCAATCTTCGGATAAATTCAAATTGGGGTTTGTCGGTGAGGTTTGTACACCCTCTAATCATCGTGTAAATTGCGATTATTGCGATTCCTGCTACCCCTCATCAGTCAGCTTCGCTGACAGCTTCCCC
>JAFYPA010000029.1 GCA_017560085.1 Clostridia bacterium | reverse complement strand
TGTATTTTTATTTATATTTATATTTTTATTAAAAGCAATTGCTTTTTTAGCTTTTTTCTCAAAAAAACAATTATTTTTTTGATTTTTAACGAATTATTCATTTTTGACTTTTTAAAAAACAATTGAGTATTAGCTTTTGTCGGGTTTTGTTGGCATCAATTACATTATTTTTTATTTTCATATTATATATGTAACGATATGGAGAAAGAATTTTATATCGGCGCAGATTTTTAAAATCCATTATTTGTATTCTTCCCTCAAAACACTATCCGCGCGCCGGCGGTTCGGTGAGTTGGCAGGTATCGTACATTTGTTCTTTTCGAGTAATAAAAATAAAGACCAAAATATTGCCCTTAAGCTATACCCTATTATACCACAAAATCGGAAAAAAGTCAAGTGCTTTTCGAATATTTGTTCTGTTTTTTTAAAAAATTTTTCTACTTCAAGGAGGATAAGTCACTATGTACAAGCTCGCAGCAATAGGTCTCGGACAGAGAATGACAAGCATCATAAATCTGCTTGAGAGAACGGGAAAATGCGTTCTCGCCTATGTGGCAGACCCCAGAATCGACGGAGTAAAGGAGGAGCAGGCAGCGGCAGGCAGAGATATTTCCAAAATAAAGTTTTATACGAGTGCCGAGGAGCTTTTTGAAAACGAAAAGCCCGACGGAGTATGTGTCGGAACAAGATGCTCGCTTCACGCAAAATATGCGGATATGGCACTTCGCAAGGGTTATCCGTTGTTCCTTGAGAAGCCCGTATGCACAACAAGAGACGACCTCGCTATGCTTGAGCGTTTACTTGTGGAATTTCCCGAGGAGTGCAAGAAAGTGACCGTCTCCTTCCCTCTTCGCTTCACGGAGCAGGTGCTGAAGGTAAAGCAGATGGTAGCGGAAGGAAAAATCGGCGAAATTGCCCATATTCAGGCGTGGTGTAATGTATCTTATGCGCTGGGATATTACCACAAGTGGTACAGAGACGACAAGGAAACAGGTGGCTTATTTCTTCAGAAGGCGACCCACGATGTGGACTATATAACGGACATCCTGGGAGCGAAGCCGACACTTATATGCGGTATGACCTCCAAGCAGGTATTCAAGGGTGACAAGCCCGCGGGAACTCTTTGCCGTAACTGTCCCGACAAGGACACCTGCATTGACTTTACAAGTGACCAAGGCACAGACTACCGACCGAACGACGGATGCGTATTTGCAAAGGATACGGGCAACGAGGACAGCGGCAGCGGAATTATAATGTACGACAATGGTGTACACCTTGCCTACAGTCAGGATTTCATATCAAGAAGAAGTGCAGGCAAGCGAGGTGCAAGATTCATCGGACATCTGGGTACAATAGAATTCGACTGGGAAGAGAATTACATGATCTATCACGATCACTACGGCGAAAGACACGACATACAGATTTCATCAAAGTCGGGCGGACATTTCGGCGGTGACGATATGCTTGCGGAGGATTTCCTCAAAGCACTTTCGGGCAAGGAGACGAGATGCACTCTTGCGGATGGCGTTCGAAGCGCAAAGCTTTGTCTTTGCCTTAAGGAAAGCTCGATTGAGAAAAGGTTTATTGAATATTAAAAAAAGACGCTCGGCTGTGTGGAGAACATAGCCGAGCGAAAATATATTAAATGCACAATCAAGACTGCTTCGCAGTCTTTGGGATGCCATAACAAATTGGAATTTATCGGGGAGGTTTGTTTACCCTCTAATCATCGTGTAAATTGCGATTATTGCGATTCCTGCTGCCCCTCATCAGTCAGCTTCGCTGACAGCTTCCCCCGAGGGGGAAGCCATTATATCGATGCTCTAAACAATAGCAAAGACGGCACAAACAAGCCTTCCCCCTAGGGGGAAGGTGTCGCCGTAGGCGACGGATGAGGGGCATTTTGCCCCACAAACCTCAATTTTGCATTTTGCCCTTTGCATTTTACATTTCGGTGCAACGCACCGATAAACCCCAATTTAAATTTATTTGAAGATTGCGAAGCAATCAACCTTCCCTAGTTCCTAGTTCCTATTCCCTAGCCCCTAAATTCCAATTTTGCATTTATCATTTTGCATTTTGCATTTTTTCAAACTCCTTGTACAAAATGCGAAAACAAATAAAGCACAATCAAAAATCCAAAATTAAACGCCGAAAACAGACCTATGTATTTCTTCGTCCCACGAGGATCGTGAAGCTGATACTCGCTGAAGGTGATAAGACTTGCAAGGGATGCAATAAGAGTACCTGCACCGCCGATGTTTACGCCCACAAGAAGGCTCTGCCAGTTTTCCGTAAACTGTGATAAAAGTATCGCCGACGGAACATTACTTATAAACTGACAGGACATTGCCGAAAAGAGCAGAGTGTCAATCTCAAGGAATGAGGAGAAGAAGGCTCTCACTGCCTCTATTCTGCCCATATTTCCCGAGAAAACAAAGAAGCAGGTAAAGGTCAGAAGAAGCGGATAGTCTACCTTCTTAAGGGCGTCTCTGTCAAGGAAAAGCATTGATACGAGGATTATTACAAGTCCTATATAGTACGGAATGGTTCTGAATACTATCGCAATGGAAAGTGCAAAAAGCACAAGGTATATCACCGTGCGAAGCGGAGGAAGCTTTGTTTCGTCCTCATCCTCGAGCTTCATTTTTTCGTTGGGGAAGAAAAGGCATATTGCCGTTATAAGCACGATTGCCACCATAAAGGGCGGGAACATAACCTTTACGAATTCAGTCGTAGGGATATTGAATCTTGAATAGAGGTACAGATTCTGCGGATTTCCGAAGGGAGTCAGCATTCCGCCGAGGTTTGCGGCTATATTCTGCATTATGAAGGTCACCGCCATATACTTCTGCATTCCCGTGGAGGAAAGAACAAAGTAGCCGAGCGGCAGGAAGGTCAGAAGTGCCATATCGTTGGCTATAAGCATCGAGCCTATAAATGTTATGTAAATAAGCGCAAGAAGAGTCATTCGCACCGTGCCGAAGCATTTTACTATCTTTCTTGCAAGTATGGTGAAGAATTTTATGTTGCGAAGCGCACACACCACCGCAAGCACGGAAAAGAGGCAGGCAAGGGTTTTCAGGTCGAAATAGCCGAGATACTCCTTGTCGGGCGTTACTATAAAGCTTGTGATTACCGCCGCGAGAAAGGCTACCGTCATAACCGTATTCTTGCGGAAAAACGAGTAAATTCTTATGGGAAGTCTTAACATTGCATTACACCTTCAAAGCCGCACGGACAAAGCAAGTCCTGCGGCTAAAATATTTTACTATGAGATTATATCACCGCATCCCGAAAAATGCAAGTGGTTTTTATAATTATCCGTTGATTTTGTCAACAAGAGCGGGGATTTCGGAAACATCCTTCACCGAGTATTCGCACTCGCACACCTCGCCGACCGCTTCACGGATTCTCACCCACACGGGAGTGTAATTCGCACGTCTTGAAGCAAAGACGTCGTTTCTCGGGTGGTCGCCGACGTACAGCATATTCTGCGGTGAAAGGTCAAGTCTTCTTGCCATAATATCGAAAACTCCCCTTTCGGGCTTGTGGATGCCAACCTGACCCGTGATAAGAATGTTGTCAAGTCTATCCGTCATATCAAGAAGAGTAAGCTTTGCCATCTGTCTCTTTATGCCCTTTTCACCGGAGGCGTTGGTTATAAGTCCCGTTCTGATGCCCGCCGCACGAAGCTCATCAAGCATAGGATTTGTAAAGGGGTACTTTACGGCGTGCTTCAGAAAACCGTAATTCCAGATGAAGTCGAAAACCTCCTCGCTTTTTGCCAAGGTGTTACCGTCGGAATCAAGCTTCATAATCCCCTGCTCCCTCCAATAGGCAAACACGGGCTTCCATCCGCCGATTATGTGCTTTGCATCGGCATCAACAAGCACTTGCTGAAGCTCCTCAAGGCTTGTGCCGTCAACAAACCAATGGCTTTTTTCCGTTATCATATCCTCGCACACAAGCTTAATTGTTTCGTATCTGTCAAAAAGTGTGTGGTCAAGGTCGAATATTACCGCCTTAATCTTTGAGTTTTCATTTATATGCTTCATCTTTCCGTCCCCCGTTTTCTTTTATGACATTATAACACAAAAAAGAACACCCGAAAACATATCCGAGTGTCCTTCCTGTAATTTTTTTGTAACTAAATTAATCCGACTCTTTAATCAGTCGTCGATGCTGTTGTCTGTTGCCTTTTCGTAGATGGCAAGAACCTCTGCGGAGGGAGCCTTTGTTGCAAGAGAAACAACAACTGTTACGATGAAGCTGAGGATGAATGCGGGGAGAATTTCGTAGATGCCTGTTGTACCTGTGAGGTATACGAGCCATACAATGTCAAGCACCGCACCTGCGATGATACCGGAAAGTGCACCGGCATATGTAATACGCTTCCAGAAGAGGGAGAGAATTACAACGGGACCGAATGCCGCACCGAAGAGACCCCAAGCGTTTTCAACCATGTTCATAATAGCCTGAGCGCCGCTTCCCTTGCTGTTAGCGATAAAGAACGCAACAACGGAAACCGCGATAACTACGATTCTGCCGACCCAGAGAAGCTCCTTCTCGGAAGCGTTCTTTCTGATGATGGGCTTGTAGATGTCGCTTGTGAAGGATGAGGAAGCAACGAGAAGCTGAGAATCTGCCGTGGACATGGAAGCAGCGATGATAGCAGCAAGAAGGATACCTGCGATAAAGCCGGGGAATATGTATCTTGCAAGCTCAATGAATACGAGCTTCTGGTTACCTGCTGTAAGGAGCTTTTCGCCGAGTGTCATACCGCCTTCGATAACAAACTGTCTGCCGAGGTAAGCGATAACAATTGCAGCACCGAGAGAAAGAACAACCCAGATAATAGCAACTGTAGCGGACTTCTTAACCATGCTGGGCTTTTCGATACCCATAAATCTTACAAGGATGTGAGGCATACCGAAGTAGCCGAGACCCCATGCAAGACCGGATGCGATTTCCTGCCATGTAGCGGAGAAGAGGTTTGTTGTGAATGCACAGTTGGTTACGCTTTCGCCTTCTGTGTAAGTGAATACTGTTGTAAGAGCTGTCGCATCTGTTTCCTTTGCGGCGAGAATAACAATCGGCACAGCAAGGATTGCGATAAGCATAAGAATTCCCTGGAAGAAGTCAGTCCAGCAAACTGCCTTATAACCGCCGAGGAATGTGTAAATGAGAATTACAACGGCGAAGATGATAAGAGCAACCTGAACATCGAGGTTCGGGAAGAGCTGTGTGAATACTGTTGCACCAGCGGAGAAGCCGGATGCTACGTAAACTGTAAAGCTGATAAGGAAGATGATAGCGCAAACAATCTTAAGAGCGGGGCTCTGTGTTGCGAATCTGTTGGAAAGGTACTGGGGAAGTGTGATGGAGTCGCCCGAAGCCTTAGAGAACTTACGGAGTCTCTTTGCAACGAAAATCCAGTTAAGAGCAGTACCGATTGCAAGACCGATACCGATCCAAGCCTTACCAAGACCGAAAGCGAGGATGCTTCCGGGAAGACCCATAAGAAGCCACGCGCTCATATCCGACGCCTGTGCACTCATTGCTGTTACCCACGGACCCATAGCACGGCCGCCGAGGAAGTATTCCTTTTCTCCGCTGCCCTTGGACTTCATAAAGAAGGTGATACCGATTCCAAGAACGATAACGAAGTAAAGGACAAAAGCTAAAATTTCTGACATAACAATGTCCTCCTGAAAAATAAATATGACATATTATACCACACACAAAAGAAAAACGCAATACAGAACGAAGTTTATACTATATTCTGTACGAGCTTCGTGAGTATTGCGTATATTTTAAGTTATTATTGGTTTTTGTCGCTGTACGATTATCGAACTTAAATTAGTCGTAAAATGGGATAATTTGTAAATTCGTGTTTTCGGATTTTTTTGCAACACGGAAATCAAATGTTTCCGAAGGCTTTTTCGATATCCGCCCGTGTGCACTTGTACATTCCCTGCATCATCTCGTCCGAGCCTCCGCCGCCTCCGGGGAGCTTTATATTCTCCTTTACATAAGCCTTGAGCTTAATACTTTCGCTTGAGAGGATGTATCTGTAGCCGTCGCCGTCGTTTCCGCAGAAAATACCGAATACGCCCGAGCATCTTGACCTTCCGATATTCGCCGCCGTGCGCTGTGCATCCGCATCGAGATTTTCCTCGAATACAACGAGATTGCCCTCTGCATAGGGTAAGGCGGAGATTTTATCCGTAATGAATCTTCC
>JAFYPA010000028.1 GCA_017560085.1 Clostridia bacterium | reverse complement strand
ATCACAAGGTTCCACCCTTGTAAGGCGCCCTCCGAGAGGGAGCTGTCGCCGTAGGCGACTGAGGGAGCCTGCGTGACTTTGCCGTTTTTGCTGTCATCGAAATAACCGCACAAAGATTAAGTGCCGTCTAAATTTTCTGTTGCACGCGGGCTCCTTCCACCACTTCGTGGTCCCCCTTCCTCCCGGAGGAAGGCTTGGTAAAGACGAATCTTTTTACATTTGCAAACAGCCCGATAAACCCAAATTTAAATTTAAATAATCGAAGATTGCGAAGCAATCAACCTCCCCTGTCCGCTGCCCCCTGTCCACTGTCCACTAAATTCCATTTTATTTCACAAAAGCTCTTGACATAAACGATTTTGAAGTATACAATGTTACTGTCCAAAATTTGCAGATACGGAAAGAGGCGTTTTCAATGAATGATTTGCGACAAAAGAAGAAAATGGGGTATACTCCCGTCATTATCGGGCTGTGCTTTCTTATGGTGTTTACCTGCCTCGGATTTTGCAGCTCGCCCAAGAGCCTTTTTATCGTCCCCGTAACGGAAAGCCTCGGGATTGACAGAAGCACATACTCCTGGAACGACAGCTGCAGGTATATCGCTACCTCGGTTATAAATATATTCTTCGGCTCGCTTCTTCACCGTTTCGGCCCGAGAAAGCTTATTGCGGCGGGATTTGCCTCGCTTGCAATTTCAAGCCTTCTTTATGCGGTTGCCGAAAATGTCTTTACCATTTACCTCGGCGGTTGCCTTCTCGGTATAGGTCTTTCCTGGACTACCACCACTATGGTCGGCTCTGTTGTAAACAGATGGTGCTTTGAAAAGAAGGGCACGATTATGGGTGCTATCCTTGCCGCCAACGGTCTCGGCGGTGCACTTGCTACTCAGATTGTTTCTCCCATCATCGAAAGCGGTGCGGAGGGCTACAGAAAAGCCTATGTTACCGTTGCGGTAATTCTTCTTTGCGTGGGACTTCTTATAACCGTCCTCTTCCGTGACAAGCCTGCGGATGCTCCCGATTCCACCGAAAACACCTCAAAGAGCAAAAAAAGAGGCGCAACCCACGAGGGACTTGAGTTCTCCAAGGCTAAAAGAAAGGCGTTCTTCTATATCGCCGCGGTATGCATATTCGTTACGGGACTTGTGCTTCAGGGAATAACGGGCGTTGCGGCGGCACATCTCAAGGATGCGGGGCTGGATGCCGGCTTTGTTGCCACGATACTCAGCGTTCATTCGCTCACTCTTGCCTTCTTCAAGTTCTCCACGGGAATCATTTACGACAAGTTCGGACTTCGTGTCACAACCGGAATCTGCTGTATGACGGCGGTTGTGGTTATGATTCTTCTTTCTATGGTTACAAACACGGTTATCGGTATGACCTTTGCGGTGATTTACGCCACCTTCTCTTCCCTTGCACTTCCGCTGGAAACCATTATGCTTCCCATTTATGCGGGCGACCTTTTCGGCGAGCGCTCCTTCAATCAGGTGCTGGGTATATTCGTTTCGGTCAACACTGCTGGATATGCACTCGGTGCTCCGCTTATCAACCTCTGCTATGACAAGTTCGGCACCTATGTTCCCGGCTTCTATGCGGGGGCGGCTCTTATGCTTCTTGTTACAATAGGCGTTCAGACGGCAATTACTCTTGCAAGTAAGGCTCGCAGGGAAGCCGAGATCGAAGCTTAAAAATATAATAAAATCACGGTACGGGGATTTCGGTTTCCGTACCGTTTATTTTGTGAATATCCGAACGACACGCAGGTCGTTTTATGCTTTGGTGCAAATCACGGAACGACACGCAGGTCGTTCCCTACATACAACAAGGGCTGTAACACAATGCTACAGCCCTTCTTTTATTCTGTTATTCCTTGATGAACAGATACTTACCGCCGATTTCGGGATGTGTGAAGTACTTTGCTACCTCCTTGCCGATAAGCGAGTTGTACACAACGGTAACGCCCCTCATCGTACCGTAGTTTGCACCGTAGGTGTGGATGTAGGTGTTGTTCTTCCACTGGATTTCCTCGTCACCGCCCGCACTGAGAAGGAAGAGGTTGTTTATACTTCTGTCGAAGATGTTGTTTTCGATTACGAAGTTTGCCGTATCAACGATAGTACCCGAGCGGATGTGAGAAGCCGCTCCCTTGTTGGGTCTTGTGTTACCGAAGCAGTAGCCCGCAAGACGGCAGAGGTTGTTCTTGTAGGTGATATTTGTGAGATATCTTGTCGTGCCCTCATTTGCTCTGTTGAAATGCTCGATGGAGTATATACACCTGAGAATTACGTTGTTGGAGTAGGTTACATTCTTCATAATGTAGTCGCCCGCTGCCGTGTGGGAAACCTGATGTGTCACGCCCGCATCGTATACCTGCTCGATGAAGCAGTTATCAACGAGATATCCGTCACAGCCACCGTAGATTTCAACGGCGTTACCGAGTCTTGTATAAGAGCCGTCCGTATAGTGCTGCATTGAGCCGCCTATCCATTCGAACACACAGTTTGTAACCGTGAGGTTATTTGTTGTACCGGAGGAAATACCGTGTACACCTGCGTGGCGGATGCAGAGGTTGTCAATTGTTACATTGTTGCCGTTTATTCTGATTTCACTCTCACGCAAGTTAAACTCGATATTATCGAATCTCTCTGCGGGATTACCCTTGTCCGAGCGCAGATAAAGCACACCGCCGGAGGTGATTTCAACATTGGGTCCCTTGGTGTCGTGCCAGAAGTCGAGGTCGTTCTTGAGCTCTGCAAGAGGATCCTCGATTACTCGCTTTGTTGCCTTGTCGATGGGGGTTGTCTTATCCTTCCAGTCGAAGGCTATCTTCTGGGCGTAGATGTCGATAAATGTTCTTTCGTTGAATGCGAGTGAGCCAACGTCAAGAGTAAACAGCTCGCTGTACTTGTATACATTGGGATAGCCCTCAACGGGAGTCCATGTACCGTGCTTTGCACCATCAAAGGGTGAGCGGTTGAGAATAGGCTTTGCGCCCTCTCCGTATGCCGTGTAGGTTACGCCGCTTGCCGCCTGAAGTGCCTTGCCTCTCCACTCGTCTCCACGCTTGAAGTATACAACATCACCGGGCACAAATGCACCGTATGTGTTGAGCTTATTTATGGATTTCCAAGCCTTTTCGGGGGATTTACCGTCGTTGGCATCATCACCGTCGGACATGGAAACATAGTATGCCGTTTTGCCTTCTGCAGGCTTTATTGTTGTGGGAGTTGCGAAGATTTCAGCCTTTCTCTTCGCCTCCATCTCGTCAAGCTCCTTGAGATATTCGTCGGTTGCCAGCTCAACGCCCGTATCGTCAAGGTCGCCTGCCGCCGATTTGTCGTTTTTGGTTACCTTAACAACACCGTTTTCTTCCGTTACGGAGATGTAGCATTCGGAATCAAGCTTGAGTGTTCCGTCGGCATCTGTGCCCTCGACTGTCATACCCTCGCCTGCTGTGATTTTAAGTGTTACGCTGTCCTTCTGAACATCAACCGCTTCAGCCTCCGCATTTCCCGAAACAATTACAATAATATCGTAAAGGTCGGGCTTGAGCACCGTTGCGAAGCTGTTGTTGAAGATGATTGTGCGAAGTCCGAGCGGATCTGCGTTTGCGTTTGAGCCGTTACCCGAAACAGAGCCTATGGATGCATTGCGGTAGATATTTACAACAGAGCCGTTGCTGTGTCTTGTCTTATCGGCTGTACCCTTACCGCCGCCGTAAACATTGCCCCAGATACCGCTCTCTATAGTAACATTACCGAAGTAATTTCCGTCGTGAGCAATTGTCGTATCGGTAGAGCCGATGTAGTTTCTTGTTGCGGAAAGGTCGTTTGCACTTCCGCCGTAAATGGCAATGGGTGCGCCCTCTTCCGTAGCACATACTACATCCTTACCGAATACAATCTTCTTGTTGTCGCAATAGATTGAACAGTTTGCACCTCTTGAAACAAAGGCAATATTATCAAACACGGTAGGACCGCCGGGAATACCGTTTACCCAGTTTTTACCGAAGATGATTGCGGCATCCTTGGTTGCTCTGTAGTCTACGCCGTCATAAACGCTTGTATAGAGAACATTTTCCGTGTTGCCGTTTGTAAAGCGGAAGTTACTCATAAGCGTAACAGGTCCGCAGATTACCGCAGTACCGCCGTCCTTGAGAAGCCCTGCCGCCTTGGAAAGTGTAACAGCCTTATCGTAGCTTGTGCCGTCACCGTCCTCCGGTGCGCCGTCTCTTATGAATACAACCTTGCCGAATGCCTCGAATTCAACCTCACCGCTTCCCGTGATAACAGTTTCGGGCTTTTCTCTTTCCTTACCGCCTGCCGCCGCAATTATCTGGAATGCCGCCCAATGGGTTTCATCGACGTCGGAGAAGTTGGGAATAAGCCCCTTGTACCTTATGGGAGCAAGGTCAGCCATATCAAATACACGGTTGATAACGGTTACAACCTCGGCTCTTGTGATGTTCGCTTCGGGCTTGAAGGAGAATGTTCCGTCGCCGTTATCGTAGCCGTTTACGAGCTTTGCCATTGTTGCGCTTCGGATTGCGCTGTAGTATTTGTAATTCTTGTCAACGTCGGTGAAGGTTATTTCAGTACCGAGTTCGTTGAGCTTTTTAAATGCGGAGATAAGCTGAACGAATTCCGCTCTTGTTATCTGTCTGCTTGCATCGAAATTATCGAAGGTATCAAAGGCTTCGTAGGTGTCGAGGAATGCTATGTTGTTGTAGTACCAGTCGCCATCCTTTGCCTTTTCGGTTGTGTATTTGCCCGCAATTTTTTCCTCGGTTGTCATAAGACGGACAAGGATTGTGGCGGACTCCGCAATTGTGATATTGCCTGCGGGACGGAAGCTGAATGTGCCGTCACCGTTGTCGTAGCCCTTGATGTATTCCCCGGGGAATGATGCGGGGAATACGGGTCTTGTTGCTTCAAGCTCGGACTTTTTGTTAAGGTCGGATGCTTCAAAGGATACGGAGAAATTCTTCTCTGTGCTTAAATATTCGCCGTTGGGAACAAGCTCCGTGCCGATTCTTGCGGCATAGCCCGAATCTGCGAAGATTCCGTACTTGCCCTCGCCCGCACCGCTGATATAGCCGTTGCCCTTTACCGTAATCTTATTGGTTGCGCCCTGCTTCATTGCGGACAAGGCTGAATTTTCACCGTTTACGGAGATAAATATCTTTTCGCCAAGAACCGCGGAGTTGCTGTTTTCCTCAAAGCTGCCGTTACCCTTGCAGACAACATCGGGAGAAATGGCAACGGTTGCGGAAAGTGAAGGTCTTTGCTTTTCCGCACTACCCTTACCGCTTCCGCAGATATGCCAGAACGAGCCTGAAAGCACGGTAACCGATGTATGTGCGGGATAATTGGTGGTAGCCGAAAGGTCGTGTGCGCTTCCGCCGTAGATATTGGGATAAGCACGCTCCTTGGAGGAATCAAAGCCCTCGAAAAATTCGGTTTTCATACCCTTGCCGAAAACAATCGGGAAGCCGTTTGCGTAGAAGGAGCAGAACTGACCGTTCATTCGGAGGGTTACGTTTTCGTATTCGAATGCGTTCTTGGAGGATATGTTTATCCAGTTCTTTGTGAAAACAATAGCCGCATCCGCTGTTTCTCTGTAGTCAACGCCGTCATAAACGGATGTGATTTTAATCCTCATGCCGTCCACGGTTTTACCCCATACAACATTGGAGGTAAGCTGTACGGGACCTGTAAGTACAATAGTACCGCCGCCCGCATTTACTATATTCGTGATAGCGGATTCGATACTGCCGATAGGGTTTTCCGCGCTCGCGCCCGAGCCCGTGCCTCCGCTCTTAACGAATATGACAGCACCCGAACCCGGTGCCGCAATAGTGTTCGTCGCCGTCATAGGAATCATTGTGGCAAGCATACAGAGTGTGAGTATGATGCCGAGAAGCTTCTTTGCTCTTTTCATTTTGATTTCCTTTCGAATGAATTATTTTTCGGGAATTTTCCGTGCTTTCCCGTGATTGCTTTCAGTATAGCACAGATTTTTCAAATTGTAAATATGTTTCACTATTGATTTTTTGCACAAAAATTGCACCCACCCGAAAATTACGGGTGAGTGCGATAATCTGATATTTACAAAAATCAGTCGTTCTTTGCCATGCTTTCACAGTAGAGGCATCTGTAGATTTTCTTTTCCGCGTCCGCAAGGTAGAATTCGTGAGTGAGCTCCTGCTCTGTGGAGGTGATGCATCTGGGGTTCTTGCACTTGATTACGTCCACAACTCTTTCGGGAAGGCGGAGCTTTTCACGCTTTGCCTTCTTGCCGTCCTCTATGATGTTTACCGTAATACCGGGGTCGATATAGCCGAGAACATCAAAGTCAAGCTCGATTTTCTTTGCAATCTTGATGATGTCCTTCTTGCCCATCTTCGCGCTGTCTGCGTTCTTGATAAGTGCAACGGTGCAGTCAAGCTCGTCAAGACCGAGAATTTTGTATACCTGCATTCCCTTGCCCGCCGTGATGTGGTCGAGTACAATGCCTTCTGTAATCTGTCCTATAATCATTTTCGTACCCTCCAATCAGTCTGCGGAAAGCTCAAGGAGCTTCATTATAAGTGCCATTCTTACATACTTGCCGTAAAGCACCTGCTTGAAGTAGCAGGCTCTGGGGTCATCGTCCACGGAAACGGCAATTTCGTTTACTCTGGGCAGCGGATGCATAATGCAAAGGTCGCTCTTTGCCTTCTTGAGCTTTTCACCGTCGAGAATGTATGTGTCCTTAAGACGGATGTAGTCCTGCTCGTTGAAGAAGCGTTCTCTCTGTACTCTTGTCATATAGAGTATATCAAGCTCGCCGATGTAGTCCTCAAGGCTTCTTACCTCAACATAATCACAGCCACCGGGGATAAGCACCTCGTTAATAACATATTCGGGTACACGAAGCTCCTCGGGAGAGATAAGCACAAACTTCACGCCCTTATATCTTGCCATAGCGGAAATAAGTGAGTGAACTGTTCTGCCGAACTTAAGGTCACCGCACAGACCGATTGTAAGGTTTTCGAATCTGCCCTTTTCTCTGTGGATGGTGAGAAGGTCGGTAAGAGTCTGTGTGGGATGGTTATGACCGCCGTCGCCCGCATTGATAACGGGAACGGAGGCACGCATTGATGCAACGAGAGGTGCGCCCTCCTTGGGGTGTCTCATTGCGATGATATCAGCATAGCAGCTTACTGTCTTTGCGGTATCGGAAACGCTTTCGCCCTTAGCCGCAGAGCTGGACTGAGCCTCGGAAAAGCCGAGAACATTACCGCCAAGCTCGTACATAGCCGCTTCAAAGCTGAGTCTTGTTCTTGTGGACGGTTCAAAGAAGAGTGTTGCAAGCTTCTTGCCGTGGCAGACCTCGCTGTACTTCTTCGGGTTTGCGATGATATCCTCCGCAACCGCGATAAGCTCTTCTATTTCTTCTACCGTCAGTTCTTTTATGTCGATTAAGCTTCTCATAAGTCTCCTTTTACATAGCGAACAAGTCCGCCGGTGTATGTTATATTATTGCGCCGTCCTTTATAAGCCTTTCACGAAGCACTGCGGAATCAACCCTTCTCGTATCACCGAGCTCTGTTGCCATAGCCGCCGCAGTACCCGCCGCCTGACCTGTCATAAAGCAGCAGGGCATAACACGCACGGTTGCCTCCATGCTTCGGTCGGTGCCGATGCATCTTCCTGCGACAAGAAGGTTTGAAAAGCCCTTTACAACAAGGCTTCTGTAGGGGATGCCGTAGGTTTCGCCGTGCTTGTATTTCATATTCTTTTCGTATTCCTCACGAAAGCGCTTGTATTCGTCGTCGCTTGTGTTCATAACGTGGATGTCAACGGGGTAGTTGTATCTTGCAATATCGTCCTCAAAGACCGCTCTCCCCAGAAAATCGTTTACATTCAGCATATAGTCGCAGACAATTCGTCTTGATTCGCGGACTCCCAAGGTATTTCCCGTGGAAATAAGCGTCAGGTTTTCACAGCCCTTGACATATTCTCTGTAGAATCTGCGATATTCAAGCATCTGTCTTCTTCCGCAAATCATCGCCTCTGTCAGCGATTCATTGGAAAGCGGATTGTTTCCGAAGATGTGACCGAGATTTCCTCCTGTTATGCCGTCGTACTCGCCCGTCTTTACAAAGAGTCCGGGGAGATGTCTGTCGGCATTTGTGAAAACACCGTCCTTTATCGCCCTTTCAAGGCTCTCGCTTCCCGTGCCCGCACCGACGTAATTTGCGGTATCAAGTCCCGTCCATACAGAGCAGAGTGTGGGAGGCATAACATTGCCGTCCTCGTCACCCTTTTCAAAGTCGGCACCTGCGAAGGCACAAAGCTCGCCGTCACCCGTGCAGTCAACGAACATCTTTGCCTTTACCGCAAAAATCCCCGTTTTGGATGTGAAAACAACATAGTCAAGCTTGCCGTCTCCGTCCGAAACCGCGTCGCACATATTGGTGAAAAACAGAATTTTCGCTCCGGATTCGGAAACGATTCTGTCGTATTCGCGCTTCAATTCCTCTACGTTTATCGGAGTCCAGTAGGTTGAAATCGGAGATTCCATTGATACATTCCTTCTGATTTCAAGCCCTATACCGCCGACAATTATATCATCACCGTCGGTAAAGTTCGCAAAGGACGGAACGAGTCCCGAGGTACCCACACCGCCGAAGCATCCGCCCGACTCACATACAAGCACGCTTTTTCCGCTTCTTGCCGCCGAAACAGATGCCGCAACACCTGCCGCACCTCCGCCGACAACAAGAACGTCCACCTCATATCTGACTTCTATTTCCTTACTGTAAATCATAATATCACCCAAGGAACGCATCGGGCATCACACATTTTGCATTTTGCCCTTTGCATTCACCGTTTCGACCTTAGCGAATTACTTTGCGCCGTTTACAGCGAGGTAGTTCTTGATTCTTGTAACGTTTTCTTCGTTCTTGGGGTCTTCCTCGAGGTATTCGATGATGTCGTATACGTCAACGATGGAGTATACGGGGAATCCGAACTGCTCTTCGATTTCCTGCATTGCACCCTTTTCGCCCTGACCCTTTTCCTTTCTGTCTACCATAATGAAGGTAGCGGCAACCTTTGTGCCCTCAAGTGAAGAAAGGATTTCCATGCTTTCACGGATAGCAGTACCCGCTGTGATAACGTCCTCGATAATAACGATTTCCTCGCCTGCCTGAGGAACGTAGCCAACGAACATACCGCCCTCACCGTGGTCCTTTACTTCCTTACGGTTAAAGAAGAAGGGAACATTGAGATCCTTCTTGGAAAGAGCAACAGCCGCAGAAACGGAAAGGGAAATGCCCTTATAAGCGGGTCCGTAAAGAACAGCCTTCTTTGCACCGAGCTTTTCAAAGTAAGCCTTGGCATAGAACTCGCCGAGCGTTGCGATATCATTACCTGTCTTAATCATACCTGCATTGATGAAGTAGGGAATCTTTCTTCCGCTCTTCGCTGTAAAGTCACCGAACTTGAGTACGCCTGCGTTTTCAAGGAACTGAATAAATTCTCTCTTGTAGCTTTCCATCTTAATATCCTCCATAGTTTAATGCATAATGCATAATGCATAATGCATAATCGTTGTTAGTTTGCTTCGCAAACTTTCATTTGTTGTATATCGCTTGCGCGATTTTTTATTCATTGCCAAAACCAATTTTAATATAATCAAAGAAAACGAAGTTTTCTTCCTCGATTGTGAAGACCGCGAGCGGGCTTCGCAATCTTGATTATGCATTATGCATTATGCATTGTGCATTGTGCATTGTGCATTGGAATTTGTCAGTCGACAAATTCCGCAACGCATCTGTCGTATGCCGCCACCGGATCCTCTGCCGCCGTGATGGGTCTTCCCACAACGATGTAGTCGGAGCCGATCTTCTTTGCTTCTGCGGGAGTCATAACTCTTGCCTGGTCGCCCTTGTCGCCGTCTGCGAATCTTACGCCGGGAGTGATTGTGAGGAACTTTTCACCGCAGAGGTCGTGTACCTTGCCTGCCTCGAGGGGTGAGCATACTACGCCGTCAAGACCTGCTTCAGCGGCATTCTTTGCGTAGTGCATAACTACCTTGTCGATAGGCTCCTTGATGAGAAGGTCTGCTTCCATTCTTTCCTGGTTTGTGCTTGTAAGCTGTGTTACTGCGATAAGAAGAGGTCTTGTGCCGTCCTCTCTTGTGAGTCCCTCGAGAGCCGCTTCCATCATTGCCTTTGTACCGCCTGCGTGAAGGTTGGTGATGTCAACGTCGAGGTGTGAAAGAACTGCCATTGCCTTCTTTACGGTGTTGGGAATGTCGTGGAGCTTAAGGTCGAGGAATATCTTGTGTCCTCTTGCCTTAATTTCACGAACGATTTCGGGACCTTCCGCATAGAAGAGCTCCATACCGATCTTTACGAAAAGCTTTCTGTCGCCGAACTTTTCAAGAAATTCAATTACCTGTGCCTTGCCCGCAAAGTCGCAGGCGATGATTACGTCCTTACCCATGATAAAAAACCTCCGATTTTTTATAATGCATAATGCATAATGCATAATGCATAATTATTGTAAGTTTGCTTTGCAAACTTTCTTTTTATTATAATCCGCTTCGCGGAATTATTTATATAATATTCAGCACATCACATATATCAACAAATTCAAATCTAACGAAGAAAGCGAAGCTTTCATCATTGATTATGCATTATGCATTATGCATTATGCATTCGTAAAAACGCAAAGCGTTTTTCTTAGTGTGCCGCACCTATAATTTCAGAAAGACTCTTTATGCCGTACTTCTCCATTGTCTCGGGGAGCTTTTCGATGATGGTCTTGCACGCATAGGGGTCGATGAGGTTTGCCGCACCGATTTCAACGCCGGTTGCACCTGCGAGCATCATTTCTATTACATCCTCGGCACTTGAAACACCGCCCATACCTACAAGCGGAATCTTTACTGCATCGTATACCTGATAAACCATACGAAGTGCTACGGGGAATATTGCGGAGCCGGAGAAGCCGCCCATTTTGTTTGCGATTACGGGCTTTTTCTTCTTAAGGTCAATTCGCATACCGAGAAGAGTGTTTATAAGGCTGATGCCGTCAGCACCCTCGGATTCGCACGCCTTGGCGATTTCCGCTATATTTGTAACGTTGGGAGAAAGCTTTATAAGAAGGGGCTTCTTTGTTACCGCTCTTACAGCCTTTGTTACGCTTGCCGCAGCCTCGGGGCTTGTACCGAAGGCGATTCCGCCACCGTGTACGTTGGGACAGCTGATGTTTACCTCGAACCAGCCTATCTGCTCCTCGGCGTCAAGCTTTTCAACGGTGTATGCGTATTCCTCAAGGGAAAATCCGCTGACATTTGCCATAACGGGCTTGTGGAATACCTTTTTCATTTTTACAAGCTCGTCGGACATAACCTTTTCAACACCCGGATTCTGAAGTCCGACTGCGTTAATCATACCGCACGGGGTCTCCGCAATTCTGGGAGTGGGGTTGCCGAATCTCGGGTCCTTTGTTGTTCCCTTGAAGGAAAATGTACCGAGAAGGTTGATGTCATAAAGCTCTGCGAACTCATAGCCGAAGCCGAATGTACCGCTGGCGGGGATAATGGGGTTGTCCATTTCTATACCGCAGAGGGTTACCTTTGTGTTTACCATATTATCTCCTCCTTTACAAGCACAGGTCCGTCCTTACAGATTCTCTTGTTTCCGTAAAGAGTCTTGCAGGAGCATCCCATACAAGCACCGAAGCCACAGCCCATTCTTTCCTCGAAGCTGTACTGACCGCTTGTAACGCTTGTGTTGTATACCGCCTTGAGCATAGGCTCGGGACCGCAGCAGTAGGTGTATGTGTAATCAAGCTCCTTGAGAGCATCCGTTACGAAGCCCTTTGTACCGTAGCTTCCGTCAACGGTTGTAACTGTAACCTTTGCTCCGAGTGCCTTGAATTCTTCCTCGTAGAAGATTTCGTCCTTGGTGTTGAAGCCGAGAATTACATTTACCTCTTTGCCGAGCTTACAAAGCTCCTTTGCGAGCATAAACATGGGAGGCACACCGACGCCACCGCCGAGAAGCACGGGCTTGTCGCCTGCGTTTTCAAGAGTGTAGCCGTTGCCAAGTCCCGTGAGAATGTCAAGCTCTGCGCCGTCTGCAAGCTTTGACATATATTCCGTACCCGTACCCACTACCTTGTAGATTATGGTAAGCTCACCGTCAATGCTGTCGCATACGGAGATGGGACGACGGAGGAAAAAGCCGTCAAGCTTGATGTTCACGAACTGACCGCACTTTATTCCCTCGGTGTCGCCGAGAAGGTGCATTTCGTAAACATTAGCCGTGAGCTGCTTCTGATTTTTTATTTTGAAGATTGTCTGTTTCAATTGAATCACCTCAAAAATTTGTTTTCGGTTGTTTTATGTAATCTTAATTGTTTGCCTTTTGCTTTTTAAAGTATGCTATTGCCGCAAGGACAAAGCCCGTACCGATTATCGGGAAAATTGTCGTCACAAGCATTCCCGCCTTAAGTCCTATCTGCTCGGGCGTAAGTCCGACTCTTACGGAAAGGTCATAAGCGACAGTACTTTCCGAAACAACGTCCGTTACGATTCCGAGAAGCTGAGGTGCTATGGATGCCCCCATATCTCCGCTTGCCGCCATAAGGGCAAACGCCGCAACGCCTACTCCGGGGAGCTTTTCCTCCATCATAATCAGTGTACCCGGCCAGAGCATCGAGGTTACAAAGCCCACAAGGATGCAGGCTATGAAGGAGATTATTACGTTACTGCAAATTCCTATTGTGATATAGCAGACAGCCGCGCTTATCATCCCCGCAAGGAGTACTCTGCAGATGTTCCTGCCGTATTTTGCGTATGAAATTCTTGCAACACCGAGGAGAATTGCGAACAGTGCCATACCGAGTATATCACCGACCGCCTTGTCAACTCCCAGCGACTTTTCCATAAAGCTTGAAATCCAGTTGGTCATCGCGTTTTCCGAGCAGCTTCCGAAGAAGATACATCCCGCACAAAGGAAAAGTCCGAAGATTCTGCTTCTTCCGCCGGATGTTTTGCCCGTGCTTTCGCCCTCGTTCATTTCGGGGATGGGCGAGGTCATAAACAGCACCGCCGCTATTATCGGAAGAAGTGCAAAGAAGACCGTTATGTACATCCAGTTTGCATTGCCCAGAAGCTTAAGTCCGAGCGTTGCCACAACCACAACGAAGAACACGCCGAATGCATACAGAGAATGAAGCATACTCATATCCCGCTGAGGATTATCCGACGGAATCGCCGCAATCGCAGGACTGAGTAAAACCTCGGATAGCCCCGCAGACACGGAGAAAATCACCGTACCGAGAATAAGTCCGAGATACGCCACATTCGGGAAAAGCGTAGGAATCAGCGCATAAATCAGCATACCCACAGAGGTAATAAGCGGCATTACGCGAAGAATCTTTTTTACATTGAAGTATTTCGAGAAAAACGTAAAAATAAGGTCAATAGCAAGCTGAGTGCAGAAATTGGTCAGCACCAGTGTCCCGAGAAGAGTATAGGATATGCCGAACATTTCACGAAGCGGCACAAACAGAATCGGCGGCAACGCAAAAATAGACGACATAGTAAAATACGCCGAATAACAAGCAAATTTCGTTCTTTTAAAGTTGGTCATAATTTATGTATTTATAGTACATGAACGGAGCGTACTCTTCTCCGTCCATGCCATCCATATAATAATTTTAAATCAAATTGAAGATTGCAAAGCAATCAACCTCGATTATGCATTATGCATTATGCATTATGCATTATGAATTAACTTCCCCGCTTATTCCGCATCAATCGTCGAAACCTGCATTGTGATTTCTTCAAGAACATCAAGAAGAACTCTTGCGGTATCGAGAGAAGTGAACATTGTAACTCCGCATTCAACGGCAAGTCTTCTGATTTCGTAGCCGTCCTTTGCGTGGTTTTCCTTGTTTACGTCCGCTGTGTTGAGAACATATGCGATGTGTCCCTGACGCATTGCGTTGGGAATGTCCTCGCTGCCGTCGGAAATCTTTGCTCTGCTTCTTGTTCTGATGCCGTGCTCCTTGAGGTACTTTGCTGTGCCCTCTGTTGCTTCAATGTTGAAGCCGAGCTTGTAGAAGCGGCGGATAAGCTCAAGTGCCTCTTCCTTGTCGCCGTCTGCGATTGTAGCAAGGATTGTACCGTAGTTCTGAAGATCCATACCGCTTGCCTGAAGTGCCTTGTAGAGTGCACGGTTGAGCTGCTTGTCGTAGCCGATTGCTTCACCTGTGGACTTCATTTCGGGAGAGAGATATGCATCAAGACCGCCGATCTTTGCAAAGGAGAATACGGGAACCTTAACATACCATCTCTTCTTTTCGGCAGGGTACATTTCTGTAATGCCCTGATCCTTGAGAGACTTTCCGAGAATTACGTTTGTTGCAATATCCGCAAGGCTGTAGCCTGTAGACTTTGAAAGGAAAGGAACTGTTCTTGAGGAACGGGGATTTACTTCGATGATGAACACCTTTTCGTCCTTGTCAACAATGAACTGAATATTGTAAAGACCTACGATACCGAGACCGAGACCGAGCTTCTTTGCATAGTCGAGGATTGTGTCCTTAACCTTCTGGGAAATGCTGAATGAGGGATATACGCTGATACTGTCACCGCTGTGGATACCTGTTCTTTCAACAAGCTCCATAATGCCGGGAACGAATACATCCTTACCGTCGCAGATTGCGTCAACCTCAACCTCCTTACCGAGGATGTAGTGGTCAACAAGAACGGGCTTGTCAACGTCAACCTCAACGGCTGTCTTAAGGTAGTGTCTGAGCTGATTTTCGGTTGCAACTATCTGCATTGCACGTCCACCGAGAACGAAGCTGGGACGAACAAGCACGGGATAGCCGATTTCCTTTGCAACTCTTACGCCGTCCTCGATATTTGTAACGGCTTCACCCTGAGACTGGGGAATGTTGAGAGCTGTAAGAATCTTTTCAAACTTATCTCTGTCCTCTGCGTTTTCAATTGCTTCGACGGTTGTACCGATGATGCTTACGCCGTTTTCGGAAAGTCCGGGAGCAAGGTTGATTGCTGTCTGACCGCCGAGGGATGCGATAACATCATTTGCATTTTCAAAGCGGAGGATATTGAGAACGTCCTCCTGTGTGAGAGGCTCGAAGTAGAGCTTGTCACTTGTTGTATAGTCTGTAGAAACTGTTTCGGGGTTGTTGTTGATGATAATAGCCTCGTAGCCAGCTTTTCTGATTGTGGAAACAGCGTGTACCGTGGAGTAGTCGAATTCTACACCCTGACCGATTCTGATAGGACCTGCACCGAGAACGACTCTCTTTTCCTTCTCTGTTACGACAGACTTGTTTTCGCCCTCGTAGCTGGAGTAGAAGTAGGGAATGTATGCGTTTGTATGGCAGGTATCAACCATTCTGTACACGGGAACGATGTTATTGTCGAATCTTTCGTCACGGACTTCCTTTTCGGATACGCTCCAGAGCTTTGCGATGTACTTGTCGGAGAAGCCTATCTTCTTTGCTTCACGGAGAATTTCAACATTGCCCTTGTTGTCCTCGATTACCTTTTCGTAGTCGATAATCTTCTTGATTTCTTCAAGGAACCAGGGAGTGATTGCGGTAATCTTGAAGAGCTCCTCAACGCTCATACCCATTCTCATAAGCTTTGCAACGGCATAGATTCCGTCGTCGTGGAAGTCCTTGAGGTATGCTACAAGCTCTTCCTTTGTATATGTGTCAAACTTTGCCATCCAGAGGTGGAATACGCCGATTTCAAGTGAACGAACGGACTTTAAGAGACATTCGGAGAAAGTGCTTCCGATACCCATTACTTCACCTGTAGCCTTCATCTGTGTGCCGAGCTTGTTTGTAGCTGTAGCGAACTTATCGAAGGGGAATCTGGGCATCTTTGCTACGATGTAGTCGAGACGGGGCTCGAATGCCGCATTTGTGTTAGCGATTGCGATGTCCTCAAGGAGCATACCAACCGCAATTTTAGCGGTAACTCTTGCGATAGGATAGCCCGAAGCCTTGGAAGCAAGTGCGGAGGAACGGGAAACTCTGGGGTTTACCTCGATGAGGAAGTATTCGCTTGTGTGGGGATTGAGAGCAAACTGAACATTACAGCCGCCTTCAATTTTGAGTGCCTTGATAATCTTTATAGCACTGTCGTTGAGCATCTTTCTGTCGGCGTCGGAAAGTGTGAGGATAGGAGCCACAACGATGGAGTCACCTGTGTGAACGCCTACGGGGTCAACGTTTTCCATACCGCAGATTGTGATTGCGTGGTCTGCGCTGTCACGCATAACCTCGAATTCGATTTCCTTATAGCCCTTAACGCTCTTTTCAATAAGAACCTGATGAACGGGAGAAAGCTGGAATGCACCTCTGCCTACCTCACGAAGCTCTTCTTCGTTGTAAGCAAAGCCGCCGCCCGTACCGCCGAGTGTGAATGCGGGACGAAGAACAACGGGGTAACCGATTTCAGCCGCAGCCTCTGCAGCCTCGTCAACGGAGTATGTGATTTTTGAGGGGATAACAGGCTCACCGATTTCCTCGCAGAGCTCCTTGAAAAGCTCTCTGTCCTCGGCTCTTTCGATGGACTCGCTGCTTGTACCGAGAAGAAGTGTACCGCATTCCTTGAGAACGCCCTTCTTTTCAAGCTGCATAGCAAGGTTAAGACCTGTCTGTCCGCCGATACCGGGGATGATTGCGTCGGGACGCTCCGAGCGGAGGATTCTCGCAACGTATTCAAGTGTGAGCGGCTCCATATATACCTTATCCGCAACGGTGGTATCCGTCATAATGGTTGCGGGGTTGGAGTTTACGAGTATTACCTCATAGCCCTCCTCGCGAAGTGCGAGACAAGCCTGAGTTCCCGCATAGTCAAATTCGGCAGCCTGTCCGATAACAATAGGACCGGAGCCGATAATCATTATTTTTTTGATGTCTGTTCTTTTTGCCATAAGTTTTAACCTCCAAAAATGTTTGAAACAAATGCACAATGCAAAATGCACAATGCACAATTAATGATGATTTTCGCGGCAGCCACAGCAAAAAAATGCAATCGCATCAAGCGAAAATCCCCTTTTATTTTAATTTAAAATTATTAACTTATTAAAATCAGTCCCAATTCAACAGCCAACACCAATTTAATTCAATCGAAGGAAGCGAAGCTTCTAACAACAATTGTGCATTGTGCATTGTGAATTGTGCATTCTTTAAAACGCTCTCTTCCCCCGACAAACCGTCATAAGGCACTTACCGTAAACCTCATCGCCCTCAAAGGGAGTGCTTCTGCCCATTGAAAGGAATTCCTCGGGATTTACCTTGTAGCCTTCCGAAAAATCGAACACGGTAAAGTCCGCCGTATCACCGATTTCCGTACCGCCCGTGGGAAGTCCGAAGCGCTTTCTCGGGTTTGTGTGCATAAGCTCCACAAGTCGCTCCATTGTGATTTTGCCTGTTTTTACAAAGTGAGTATACATCACAGCCACCGCTGTTTCTATGCCGACTACACCCATAAGGCTCTTTTCGAGTCCTCTTGATTTTTCCTCTGCGGAGTGGGGGGCGTGGTCTGTGGCTATCATATCTATCGTGCCGTCAAGCATTCCCGCAACCAGTGCTTCTCTGTCCTCGGGACTTCTGAGCGGCGGATTCATTTTGAATCTTGCGTTTTCCTGAAGGTCGGAATCGTCAAGCACGAGGTAGTGAGGTCCCGTTTCGCAGGTGATGTTTATGCCCTCGGCTTTTGCTTTTCTTATTATGTCCACGCTTTCCTTGGTGGATATGTGGCAGACGTGGTACGCACAGTCCGTTTCACGAAGAAGCTCGATGTCTCTTGCTATCGGCTTCCATTCCGACTCGGAGCAGATTCCTCTGTGTCCGTGTGCCTTGGCATATTCGCCGTCGTGGATGTAGCCTCCGAAGAGAAGGTCGTTGTCCTCACAGTGAGCGGCGATTATTTTGCCGTTTGCCTTTGCCTTTATCATAGCGGACTTCATCATTTCACGGCTCTGTACTCCCTTGCCGTCGTCGGAGAAGCCAACACAGTAGGGTGCAAGCGCATCTATATCGCAAAGCTCCTCACCCTTTTCGCCGACTGTTATGCAGGCGTAGGGGTAAACCTTAATGCGGGCGTCCTTTTCTATTGCCTCGAGCTGAACCTTGATGTTCTCCACGCTGTCGGGACAGGGGTTGAGATTCGGCATTGAGCATACAGCCGTATAACCGCCTCTTGCCGATGCCGCAGTACCTGTTTTCATTGTTTCTTTATGCAAAAAACCCGGCTCTCGAAGATGCACATGAACATCACAGAGACCGGGAATAAGGAATGCTCCGCCACAGTCGATAATCTCGACGTCGGACACATTATCCATATCAGCTGAGGAAACAACAATACCGCCCTTAAGGAATAAGTCACCCTTGGTGAAATGACCCTCACGGTATATGTTACAGTTTCTCAGAATACAATTCATATTTAACTCCTATTCTTACACACAAAACGCAATTTTTTCCATAAAAAAGAGCCCATATTTCAAGGCTCAGAGCATAACATATCGGCAGACTCCTGCGAAGTGCATAGCTCTGCTGTTTTCCGTGCATAAAACCTTGTCGGCATCTCTGTACCATCTTAAAAATCTTATCTTATATATTATAGCACCGAGAGGCTTTTTTGTCAAGTGGAAATTTTTCACAAAATATGATTTTTTACGCCATTCCGTTAGGATGTTTTGTATGTAAAATTCACAAGGGAGTGTAAAGAAAAAGATAATTTCCCGCGTATAAAAATTCCGTCACGGGGAATAAATACTTGTGCACACAAAATTACGGAGGTAATGAAAATGTTCGGAAAAATTATAATTCCAACTGTTTTGGCTATGCTGTTTATTTTTCAAGGCTCGGGAGTCTGTGCCGCAGAGTACGCTCTCTCCCCCGCCCTTGACGTTATTGCAAAGGATATAGGTCTTGTAAAAAGCACCGTTATCACAAAGGAGCTCAAATTCGACCGCAAGGATTTCGAGGAGACCTTCGGAATTCCGCTTGAGACCATCACCGTCACAAGCCTTCCCGACAGAGAATGCGGTGTGCTCAAGTACGCGGGAAGCGATGTCCGCAAGGGACTTGAAATCCCCGCCGCGAATATAAAGCTTCTGAAGTTCACACCGTCAAGAAGCGTCGGAGGTGCACAGTTCGAGGTCTGTGCCGACGGCAACGAAAGGCTCTCCGCTACCTGCAGAGTAAGTGTCCTTTCCGGCAGAAACTATGCGCCCTACGGCGGTGATATGAAGGTAAGCGCACTTGCAGGCATCGGTGTCGTGAAGGCTCTTGACGCCTATGACCCCGACGGAGACGGCATTTCCGCGGAGATTACGGAGTATCCCGAAAAGGGCATCGTAAAGCTTTGCGGTAACAGCTTTGTTTATACCGCACTTACAGGCTTTGAGGGCAAGGACAGTTTCACCTACCGTGTCACGGACAGCCACGGCAACGCATCTCAGACAGCGACGGTTGAGCTTGATGTAAGAGATATCGCCACCGACACAAGATATTCGGATATGTCGGGTCACTGGGGATATACGGGTGCCATGAGACTTACCGAGCTCGGACTTATGAACGGCGAGGAGCTCGACGGTAAGCTCTGCTTCTATCCCGACAAGCCCGTATCAAGAGGAGATTTTCTTGCCATGGCAATGATTTGTGCAGGTTTTGAGGAAAAGGTACAGCCCGACTCCCGCACAACCTTTGCGGACAACTCGGAAATTCCCGCAAACATCAGAAGCTACGCCTCATATGCACAGTCCTGCGGAATCATCAAGGGCATCAGCCACTCGGACGGCACGGTATTCAGAAGCGACACCACCATAACAAGAGCGGAAGCGGCAAGCATCCTCTCGGGAATCCTCGGCAAATCCGACGTCGCCTCCGAATTCAACTTCACAGACGTAGCCGCCATCCCCGACTGGGCAAAGGACAGCTTCAAGTCCCTTGTAAGCCTGGGCATCATAAACGGCAGTCCCACGGGAGCCCTCGAGCCCCAATCCGAGCTGACAAGAGCCCAAGCCGCACAGCTCCTCTGCAATGTAATCGACTATATCGAACAGCAGTAAAAAGCAAAGAGAACCTTCTAACCAAAGGTTCTCTTTTCACTTACATAATTTTAATTCCAAATGAAGAAAGCGAAGCTTTCATCAGTGATTATGCATTATGCATTATGCATTATGCATTCGCAATAACGCTCCGCGTTATTGCTTTTCCCCCAGCGCCGCCTGAGCCTGAGCCATAACAAGCTTATAATAAATTCCCTTCTTCTCAAGAAGCTCCACATGTGTGCCGTACTCCTTGACTCTGCCGTGGTCGAGAACAAGGATTTTGTCCGCATTTCTGAGCGTTGAAAGTCTGTGGGCTATGGCGAAGGTCGTTCTGCCCTCCGTCATTTTGTTTATGGCATCCTGAATGAGCTTTTCCGTTTCCGTGTCAAGTGCGGCTGTCGCTTCGTCAAGAATGAGAATTCTCGGGTCGTGAATGAGCGCTCTCGCAATGGCTATTCTCTGTCTTTCACCACCGGAGAGGCTGAAGCCCTTCTCGCCTACCATAGTGTTGTAGCCCTCGGGGAGATTCATAATGAAGTCGTGGGCGTTTGCCGTTCTTGCCGCCGCAATGATTTCCTCGTTTGTGGCGTAGGGCTTTGCGTATCTGATATTATCACGGACAGAGCCTGCAAACAGGTGTGTTTCCTGAAGCACGACACCTATCTGCGAACGGAGAGACTCCTGCGACATATCGCGAAGGTCTATGCCGTCAATTGTGATAGAGCCCTCGTTCGGGTCGTAAAGTCGCATAAGCATATTGATAAGAGTAGTCTTACCGCAGCCCGAATGACCTACGATACCTATCATTTCGCCCTGCTTGATTTCTACGCTTACATCCTTGAGTACGGGGTTGTAGCTGTCGTAGCCGAAGTATACATTCTTTATGCTTACATCGCCCTTGATTTTGTTGTGCTTGGGGATGTTGGCATCGTAAATTTCGGGTTCCTCCTCGAGGATTTCAAGCACCTTGGAAAGAGAGGTGATGAAGTTTGAAAGCACTCTCGGAATCTGTGTTATCTGCATAAGAGGCTCGTATGCGATATTGGCGTAGGTGGTGTACTGATTAAGGTCACCGACAAGAAGTCCGCCGCCGAAGAGCAGATAGTTGCCGAAGCCGAGAATCATAAAGCTACCGAGCTTAAGCACAAAGGACAGCACGGGGAACAGAGTATCGAAGTACATACAGGTATCCATATCTCTGTCGAAGTATTCCTCGTTGCTTTCAACGTATGAGTCGATTTCTCTTTCCTCGTTACCGAAGGATTTTACTACTCTTATACCGCTGATTACATCCTGAAGATATCTGTTTATTTTCTGTCTCTTTCTCCAGCGGTGCATAATCTTCATATGGAAGTGTCCGCGGAGCTTTATAATTACGAAAATTACAAAGGGCATCGGAACGAATACGAACAGACACATAAGGGGATTGAGGCACAGAAGAAGTATCAGCGCAACAATAAAGGAAAGAAGGTAGGAGAAGTAGTTGGGAAGCTGATTTGTGATAAAGTCCTGCACCACAACTACGTCACTGGAAATTCTGCCCATAAGGTCGCCCGCACTCTTCTGCGAGATGGATGACATTGAAAGCATCTGAATCTTTTCAAACAGAAGAGTTCGCATCATTCTTATGAATCTGTTACCCGCAATGGCGGAAAGTCTGCTTTTTATTACATTGAGAATTCGGCTGATAAGGTCGAAGGTTACTATCGCCGCAATAATCAGCAGAAAGTGTGTCATATAGTCGTCGCTTCTGCCGCTGTTGGTGATGTACTCGTTGATTGCCGTCTTCTGGAAGAAGGGCACGATAAAGCGGATCATCAACGCTACCGCCGTAACGATAAGCGGGAATATCATCATAAAGCGCAGACCCTTGGTCATTGCAAAGAGCTTTTTGTATACCTCTGTTTTGCTCTGACAGAAGGGGCATATCTGCGTATTTTTAACAAAGGGACGTCCGCACTTGGGACAGTAGCTTTCGGGCTCGTTGCTTTCCACAAGCTGAAGGTCACCCGAGGCAAGTCTTTCGCAGGCGGCAACCATAACGGAGTATCTTGCAAGGTTGCGTCCCGATATAAACTGACACAGAAGCGTGCTTACGCCGTCATTCTTTGCGTAAAAGCCGCACACGCCAAGCATTACATCAACGGTAAAGCCGGAAAGATGTGACAGCTCGTATGTCGCAAGAAGGTCGGTCACAAGTATTTTGTATATTTTCTTTTCGGTAAAAACCATATATCCCGAAACGCGCTTTTCCTCGTGGAAGTCGAAGGGCACACAGTAAAGCACCCTCTCGCCCTCTCCGATGTTGTTCTTTAAAACAATGGACTCGATTTCGGGAAGTTCAAATAGAAGTTTCATAAAATCACCTTTTTTGAAGCACAAGCCGTAAAGGAAAACTCCCTCGGATCTGCTTCAACCAAATCACAGATTATGAATTGTAATTACAGATAGATTTCTATCTTCTTGAAGCTTGCCTTGTCCATCTTTTCAACCTCGGGAATTTCAAAGCAGTTACCGTCGATATCGTAAATGAGGGAACGCTTATCCTCAAGGACTCTTATGTTGGATGAGGGATTGTTCATAACAAAGCTTACCTTACCCGAGCTTGTGAGCACATCGAAATAGAGATAACCGAACTTTTCCTTAACATTGTAGATTTTCTCTATCACGGGAGTAAAGTATCTTCTGTCAAGCTCCTCAACGATAAGCCCTTCCACATCCTCACCGAAGTCTGCGAGCTTTGCAATCATACCGATTTCGGCACCCTTACCGCCCTCTCTCGTATCCGGCTCACGGATAGAGATATAGCAATCGGGATCGGTTATCGGAAACGCACGAACGGGAACAATTCTCTCGAAAAATTCCTTCTTGCCGTCATTTCCCGTAAGCTCAAGAGAAATAAGTCCGCCCTCCGAGCGAGAAAACTTAGCATTCTCAAGCGTCAAATCCACCGACTGTCTCTTAGCAAATATATCCTTTTCTTCTTCAGAAGCATTAGCATTCTTAATTTCTTCTGCCATTTATATCACCCCTAATTTTGCATTTTGCATTTTGCACTTTGCAATTTGCATTTTAATT
>JAFYPA010000027.1 GCA_017560085.1 Clostridia bacterium | reverse complement strand
GAATAGTGAATAGTGAATAGTGAATAGTTGAGGTTGAAAGCTTCGCTTTCTTCGTTAATTAAAAATTGAAGCCCCGATGGAACAAAATCCGTCAGGGCTCTTTTTGTATATTCAAAATTTGAACAGCAACAATTCAATTCAATGAAAATTTGCGAAGCAAATTATCGTCAACTATTCACTATTCACTCTTCACCATTCACTAATCAGTCTTCCGGGAATACCTTGTCACCGCAGATTGCCTTGAGAAGCTCCTCAAGGTCCTGGTTGTTGTAGTAGTGAAGCTCGAGTCTTCCTTCACCGGGCTTCTTTGCGTTGCCTACGATTTTTACTCGTCTTCCGAGAATGGAGGTTGCACTGCTTTCGATTTTGCCGAGATATGCCGCGCCTGCCTTTTCGGTTTTGTCGGTCTTTTTCTTTTCGGCTTCTTCCTTTTCTTCAAGGTCGCGAAGTGTAAGCTTTACAAGTCTTTCGGTGTCACGCACGGACAAATCCTTTTCGAATACTGTCTTTGCACACTTGTCTATAAGCTCTGCCTTGCCGAGTCCGAGAAGGGCTCTTGCGTGACCTGCGGTGATTGAGCCGTCCTCAAGAAGGGAAAGGGTTTCCTTCGGAAGGCTGAGAAGTCGGAGTGCGTTTGAAAGTGCGGGACGGGAAATGCCCACAAGCTGAGCCGCCTCCTCCTGATTGAGCTCAAACTCCTGCATAAGTCTCTGAAGACCCATTGCCTGCTCTACGGGGTTGAGATCCTCTCTCTGAAGGTTTTCCACGAGCATTATTGCCGCAGCTTCCTTCTCGGTGAAGGACTTTACTATTACGGGAACCTCCGTAAGTCCTGCCATCTTTGCGGCTCTCCAGCGGCGTTCACCTGCAACGATTTTGTATTTTCCGCGAAGGATTTTTGCGATAGCACCGTCGCCCTCGCCGTCCTCACCCTCGGGCTTTCTTACAACGATGGGCTGAAGAATGCCGTGTCTTGAAATGGAGTCCGCAAGTGTTGCCAGCGCTTCGGGATCGAAGATTTTTCTCGGCTGTGATTTGTCAGGCTCGATGTCTGAAATTCTTACCGTCATTACGGATTCGCCCGCCGCTTCGTCGGGAGTTGTTATCATATTATCGTCGAAAAGAGCGTCAAGTCCCTTTCCGAGTCCGTTTCTCTTTGCCATTTTTTGATTCCTTTCGTTTTATGTTATCGGTTTTGTTTTACTTTTTCAGAATGCGAAATAAAGAAAAGGATTGAAGCTGTTGCCCACAAGGAGCATTGTGCTTGCCACAAGCACGAACACCGTAAAGGCTATTCGTACCGCGCCGATTACCGCAACGGATACGGCGGAGTCCTTTTCAAGAAGTGCTGTGAGCTTTTCCATTACCTTGTATATCGGCATACAGAGAAGTATTGCAACGATAAACAGCAGGAAGTTATTGGAGAATTCAACGGCAAAATCCCTTGAGGTAAAGGGTCTTGTGAAGAAGCCGAAGAGTGCTCCGAGATACTGTCCCAGCCTTGTCATATCGGTAAACTTGAAGAGCACAAAGCCGAAGCTTACGCAAAGCACAAGATAAGCGTGGGAAAGCACTGTGTGAAGCCTCGGGTGTGCTCCGAGGAATCCCACGGGAGCTCCTTCCGCTTCTCTTTTGTTTTTGAGATATCTTTCAATTGCTATGAATATTCCGTTGTATACACCCCAGAATACAAAGTTCCAGCTTGCGCCGTGCCAGAGTCCCGTGAGGAACCACACTACTGCAAGATTGAAGTAAACTCTTTTTCTGTTGCCTCCCAGAGGAATGTATACATAGTCTCTGAAGAACGAGCCGAGAGTCATATGCCAGCGTCTCCAGAATTCGGAAACAGATTTTGATATGTAGGGATAATTGAAGTTTTCGGGGAACTTGAAGCCGAATATGCTTCCAAGACCTATTGCCATATCCGAATAGCCCGAAAAGTCAAAGTAAAGCTGAAGGGTGAATGCGAACATTCCCACCCACGCCGCAAGCACGGGAAGCTGTGTTATGTCGCCCTGCTCCATATATCTTGTGACGATTTCACCGAGGCTGTTTGCGATGATTACCTTCTTTGCAAGACCCATAATGAAGCGCTGGATTCCGTATGTGATGCCCTCGAGAGTGCTTTCTCTTTTGTCAAGAGCCTTTTCGAAGTACTCGTATCTGACAATGGGACCCGCAACCAGCTGGAAGTACGAGGTTATGTAAAGAAGATATTTGAAGTAATTCTGCTGAGCCTTGACCTTTCCGCGGTACACGTCGACAACATATGTCAGCGTCTGGAAGGTGTAGAAGGAAATGCCTATCGGAAGTCCCACACCGGGCATCGGAAGATTTATAAACGGCAGAGCATTGAGATTGCTCACAATAAAGCCGAGATACTTGAAGGAGGCAAGAATCGCAAGGTCGGTTATTATTGCCAGTGTCAGCGAAATCCTCGCAGCCCTCGTTCCGCGGTGTGCTTCTATGAATCTTGAATGCAGATAGTCAAGAAGCGCCGTTCCGAGCATTATGAAAACAAAAATCGGCTCGCCCCAGGCATAGAAAAACAGCGAGAAGGCGAGAAGCACCGCATTTTTGGCTTTCATGTCCTTCATTGTGAAGTATAATATTAAATTAAGGGGTAAAAATATATACAGAAAAAAAAGACTTGAAAATACCATTTCAGCCTCCGCAAATATAAGAGGTAAACCTATTTATTATATTATACCATTTTCCGACAAAAATGTAAAGACCTAAAAATAAATATAGTGTGAAAATTATATATATAGAAAAGAAGATAAGGAGAGCAAAAATGCCGAGAAGAAAGTTCACGCAGACACAAAAGCAGGCATTCAGAAAATTCGCCGAAAGCCACGCACCGAAATCGAATCTTCCGAAGGACTGCCTTATGTCCTTCGTTGTCGGAGGTGCAATCTGCACGCTCGGGCAGGGGATAGGGGATATGTACAGATTCCTCGATGCGGGCGAGGAGTCGGTGAAAATTCTCGTTCCGATAACACTTGTTTTTATTTCCTGCATTCTCACGGGCTTCGGGATATACGAAAAAATCGCATCCTTTGCGGGAGCGGGCACGCTTGTACCCATAACGGGCTTTGCAAATGCTGTCTGTGCCTGTGCCATTGACGGAAAGCCCGAGGGACTTATAAGAGGTGTAGGCACGGGAATGTTTACAATTGCAGGTCCCGTCATTGTCTACGGAACGGCGGCGAGTGTGGTTTACGGCGTGATTTATTATATATCCACCCTGTTTTAAAAAGCAAAGGACGGTGCGAATCTGTGCCGTCCTTTTGCGTTGATATACTGCACAAAAGACAGCAGAATAAATTGTGCAAAATAACATATTGCATCTCCGCTTTGGGGACTGTATATTGCATAATGAATAAAAAATATTGGATTTTTAACGAAAAATATTGCTTTTGCTATTGCTATTTTCCGCAAAATGCTTTATAATAAAATCGTTAGCGGGGAAACCCGAGGCAAAATTCTTTTTTGAAAGGAAGACAACGATGAAAAAGATTCTTTCATCCGTTCTGTGCCTTGCAATGCTTGCTTCAATGCTTGTATTTACGGCAAACGCACAGACAAGCTATCAGCCCGAGGTAGGGGATAACTACATATCCTTTGACTTCAATGAGGTAACCGGCGGTATCGTTAATAACGTACCCAATGCCACAGTTGCCAAAAATGTTGTGATTGACGGTGTAAGCGCCGTTGAGTTCACTCCCACACCCCATGCAGAGGGCGTAAAGGGTAACTTCACCCTTGACTGCTACAAGCTTGGAAATTATACGGCTAAAATTACCGTTCCCGACTACAAGTACGTAGGCGTTACCTACTATTATAAGTCGGACGCTCCCTTCTATTCGGAGCTTCTTTATATGAACATCCTCCCCGGAAACACAAAGGCAACAACAAGCCTTACCGCAATGAGCGAGGAGCCTCTTGTGGCAAACAAGTGGACAGAGGCAATCTTCGACTTCAGCGAGCAGATGAAGCTTGCAAGCACCGTTGTGAAGGACGATAACGGCAACCCCAAAAACTGGATTAACCAGTGCCACTTCAGACCCTTCAACTCAACAAGTGCGGCTCTTGTTCCCGAAAACGACAGATTCTACGTTGCAAAGTACACCTTCTACAAGAAGAATCCCGACCCCAACGCAACCTGCTCCATTAAGTTCGATAAGGGTACTCCCGAGGCGGCAGGTCTTATGGAAAATATCGAGGTCAAGGACGGCGAAAAGTATACGCTTCCCGTAGCGACCTTTACATATCCCAACGCAACCTTCCTCGGCTGGAAGTCAACCTCCGATGAAACAATCATCCCCGCAGGCACGGAATTCGTATGCGAGGGCATCGGCAAGACATACGTTGCGGCGTGGAAGGTTGAAAAGGTGCTTCCCGACTTTATTTCCCTTGACTTTACCGAATACGAGGACGGCATTGTAAACCACACGGCGGCAGGTATAGTTGAACACGTTGAGCGTGACGACAGAAATGTTGTTGCAATTCAGCCCAACCCCACCTTTGAGGGCGGTCAGAGACTTACCGTTGACGGCTATTCCTACAAGGCGGCAAACATTGACCTTGACTACTACAAGTATTTCGCCGTTGAATATTACTACGACTCCAAGAATCCCATTCAGAATACAAAGATGTATGCCGCAATTATGAAGAACGGCAACGTACTCAAGAATTCCGTAAGCGCATATTCCGATAACGAAATCGTTGCGGGCAACTGGGTAATCGCACTCTTTGACTTCTCGGCGGGAATCGAAGCACAGTACAACGATGCCACGGACGACCACGTTATGCGCCAGATGCATCTTCGTCCCCTCGGTGACTATGTTCTTCAGGAGCTTTCCGTTGACGACAGAGTTTATATCTCAAGAATTATGTTCTTCAAGGAAAAGCCCGATTTCCAGACACATACAGCTTATATGAACGGCTATACCGACGGCACATTCCTTCCCAACGGCACAATGACAAGAGCAGAGGCTTGTACCGTTGTTGCAAGACTTCTTGAAAAGGAAGAAAATATCGCAGGTACGGCTAACTTCACGGACGTTCCACAGGATGCGTGGTATGCAAAGTATATCGGCTACTGTCAGAGCAAGGGACTTCTCAATTCCTACAGCGGTAACTTCTATCCCGACAGACCCATAACAAGAGCGGATTTCGCAGAGCTTATATACCTCACAGGTCTTGCAAAGGCTACAGATAAGGCAGTAAATTTTGCCGACCTTGACGGAGGACACGCAAAGCACGCCGCAATCGTAGCCGCCGCCTCCGCAGGACTTATCAACGGCTATGACAACGGCAACGGTACCTTCAGCTTTAAGCCTGACAACACAATCACAAGAGCAGAGGTTGTTACAATCATCAACCGTGCAAGAGGCAGAGATATGAAGATTGATAATCTTACAAACGATATCCTCCTTGTAGCTCTTGACGTTGATACAACACATTGGGCATTTGCAAACATCGCAGAAGCAACCGTTCCCCACGTTGAATGGGAAGGCAACTGGCTCTACGCCGTAAAGGACCCCATTGTTGCGCTTGGCGACAAGCTCGACCTTAATGCAATCTACAAGACAGACGAGGGTAATGCAAAGGTTGCGGAGCTTGATGCACTTGAAGCAAAGAGAATTGCCGAAATCAGAAGTACACCCAATATGGACCTTTCCGCAATCACGGGCAAGAAGATTTACGTTTCATCCTCTGCGGGTGACGACAAGAACGACGGTTTTACACCCGAAACAGCGGTAAAGACACTTGCAACAGGTAATTCCAAGGTATCAAACGGCGGTGCACTTCTTCTTAAGCGCGGTGATATCTGGCGTGAAAGAATCACAGCAAAGACAGGTGTAATCTACACAGCATACGGCGAAGGCGCAAAGCCGATTCTCTCAGGCTCTCCCGAAAACGGTGCAAATCCCGATAACTGGGCTCTCGTACACGAGGACAAGGCTACCGGCGCACTCATCTGGAGATACAAGAACGATATGAGTATGCCCGATGTCGGTACAATCGTACTCAACAACGAGGGCTATGCTCTCAAGGAGCTTCCCACGGTTGTAAACAAGAAGTTCGTTGTAAGAGGCAACACAGGTAAGGCGTACGACTGGAAGACCGAGCTTGACAGAAACTTCGAATTCGTTCACCTTGCGGACTCCGCATACAGCGGTGAGGTTCCCAACGCGAGTGATGCAAGAGGTCCTCTCTACTTCAGATGCGATAACGGTAACCCCGGTAAGGTATTTGATTCCATCGAATTCAACACGAAGGGTAACGGTATTTCCATCGGCGGACCCAATATTCACATTGACAACATCTGCATTATGCATATGGGCTCACACGGTATAGGCTCGGGCACAACGCAGAAGCTTACCGTCACAAACTGTGAGCTTGGCTGGATAGGCGGCTCAATCCAGAGCTATAACGCAAACGGCAACACAAACGGCTCCGCTACAAGATTCGGTAACGGCGTTGAAATCTACGGCGGATGCGACGGCTACAAGATTGACAACTGCTACATCTGGCAGAACTACGACGCAGGCGTAACACATCAGTACTCCAACAGAAGCACCGGCAACTGTGAAATGGATAACATCGTTTACTCCAACAACGTAATCACAGATACCGTTTACTCCATCGAATACTTCCTCAGCCACACGGAAAACGGCGTTACATACGTGAGAAAGGGCAAGAACCACCTCTTCGAGGGTAATCTTCTCCGTCGTGCAGGCTACGGCTTCGGTTCATCAAGACCCGACGGTAATGTACAGTCTCACATAAGAACAGGTGCGGGCACAAGAAACGAATTTGAAAACTACGTTATCAGAAACAACATCTTCGACAGATCCGTTCACGTTCTTATCCATCCTCACTCCGACTTTGATGCAACAGCACCCAAGATGGAGGGCAATACCTACATTCAGGGTATCGGAAACAAGTTCTTCCACTACGGTAACGGCAAGACAGCGGATATGAATCTTGCGGCATATAACTCCATGACAAAGGTTATGGGCGATACAACGGGTAAGCTTTACTACGTAGATACAATTCCCTATTGGCAGTACGACTACAAGGCACCCAAGACGGTAGCTGTAGCGGACGACGATAAGAAGGACTGGGCAGGCAATATTTCCGCAGGCACGGCTACAACAGCACCCGCTACTCCCGCAGCACCCGCCTCATCCGATAAGGTAACCGCAGACGCAGGCGAAAGCACGGAAATAGTTGCGCCTCTCATTCTCCGCACACAGAAGGACGAAAAGGCGAAGCTTTACGCAGACCTTCGTGCTTCCATGAACGCCGAAGCAAAGGTGGACGAAGCAACGGGTATGGCTTATACACACATTACCTTCAACAACACAAGCAACTCCGTACTCTTTGACTGTCACGGTCTTCCCAAGTATTCAATTGAATCACAGTCGGTATACTTCAAGGTGCTTCTCCGTACAAACTATTCCGCAAAGCCCTATATCAACGTATACAATATGACTGATAAGGACGGCACAAAGGTAGGCAACGGCGTTGCAACAAAGTCCGTTGAGGGCTACAAGGCAGACGGTGAATGGGAAGAGGTTATCATAAAGGCGACGGGCTTCCCGGAGGGCGCAGTTAACTCAACGCAGATTCATCTCTTCCTCTTCGGTGCTTGCAAGGGTGAAAACCTCTTCAAGGACGGAAAGACAATTGTAGACAATCTCTACATCGACGTTGCGGCATGGGCAGCGTTCCCGAATCTTGCCTCCGCAAAGGCGTTTGACCTTAAGGCGGCGAGCAAGTAATACGGCAAAATATCATCGTATAAAATAAGGCTTTCCCTTCGGATTCTCACGGATTCGGAGGGAATTCCTTTTGTTTTCCGTTCTGATGTGCATTACGCCGAGGAGTAGCGGAAAAACGGCGTTATTTTCTACATTTTGAAAAGGTCAAATTCCAAAAATCCCCTTGACATAAATTAAGGATTATGGTATAATAATATTTGTAGTAATATTGAATAAATGCGCCCGCAACTGACGGAGATGCGGATTACCGCGAGGGAACGGGTGCATACAACGGTGCTGCCTTGCAACAAGCTGAGCCACCGGTTTCGCCGACCGTCTGGGCAGTTCTGTTTTTCTATGGGCAGAACTGCGCTTTTTTATAATGCATAATGCATAATGCATAATGCATAATCGAAATGGGGCGGTGCGAGTGGCAGGTGCTTTCGCTGACACGGAGAGGGATTGGTTGTACTACAACCTCTGCTCGCTTACCGAATCAAGGTAAAAATTACGATAAAATATTTTTAAATAAAAATGAAAATTCACGAAGTGAATTAACAATGATTATGCATTATGCATTATGCATTATGCATTTCGTTTCAACTGTCTAAATTGAAAGGAGACGCACTATGTTAAAGGTTGGCATTATCATGGGAAGCGACAGCGATCTTCCCGTTGTTGAGAAGGGAATCAAGGTTCTCGAGGAATACGGTATTCCTTATGAGGTACACGTTTATTCCGCACACAGAACTCCCGTTGAAGCCCGTGATTTTTCCGTGAACGCAAGAAAGAACGGCTTCGGTGCGATTATTGCGGCGGCAGGTATGGCGGCACATCTCGCAGGTGCGATTGCGGCTAATACAACACTTCCCGTTATCGGCATTCCCGTAAAGAGTGCGGCATTCGGCGGTCTTGATGCACTCCTTTCCACAGTTCAGATGCCTTCGGGTATTCCCGTTGCAACCGTTGCCGTTGACGGTGCGGCAAATGCCGCTCACCTTGCGGCTCAGATTATCGCTACAAGCGACGCCGAGCTTGCAAAGAAGCTTGACGATGCAAGAGCAAAGAATTCCGAGGGTGTTCTTGCAAAGAATGCGGCTGTTGAGGAAAAGTACAACAAGTAATCTTGCTTTTATAAACGCTTGAATTAATTTTAAAGAGGTATTTATGGGCGGTTTTTTTGGTGCTGTCGCAAAGCGTGACGTAATGTCGGACGTTTTCTTCGGCACGGACTATCACTCTCATCTCGGCACCCGCAGGGGCGGTCTTGCGGCGTACAATGACGAGGTGGGACTTCAGAGAGAGATTCACAACATCCAGAACTCTCCCTTCAGAACGAAATTCGAGGATGTATTCGACGAAATGAGCGGACACGGCGCTATCGGCTGTATCAGCGATACAGACCCTCAGCCCCTTCTTATCCGTTCAAGGATATGCAAGTACGCAATATGCATCATCGGCAGAATAAACAACTCCGAGGAGCTTATAGAAAAGTATCTTGACGGCGGCGGACACTTTACCGCTATGACAGGCGGTAAGATAAACAGTACCGAGCTCGTTGCGGCGCTTATAAATCAGAAGAGCACCTTTGCAGAGGGCATCACCTTCGCTCAGGATGTTATCGACGGTACGGCTTCCATTCTTATCCTCAAGGAGGGCGGAAACCTTATCGCCGCAAGAGATAAGCTCGGAAGACTTCCGATAGCACTCGGTAAGTCAGAGCTTTCCGACGGCTACTGCGTTTCCTTTGAGTCCTTTGCTTATCAGAAGCTTGGTTATGAGGATTTGCGTGAGCTTGGTCCCGGCGAGATAGTTGAGCTTTCCCCCGAGGGCGTTACCGTTCTTAAGGAGCCCGGCAAGGAGATGAAGATATGCTCCTTCCTCTGGAGCTATTACGGATATTCCACATCATCATACGAAGGCGTGAATGTCGAGGTAATGCGTTACAGAAACGGTGCTATTATGGCAGACTTCGATATGCAGCAGGGAACAATTGATGATGTTGACTATGTCGGCGGTATTCCCGATTCGGGTACACCCCACGCCATAGGCTATGCAAACAGCAGCCACAAGCATTTCGCAAGACCGTTTATCAAGTATACTCCAACCTGGCCCAGAAGCTTTATGCCGTCAAATCAGCGTGAGAGAAACAGAATCGCAAAAATGAAGCAGATTCCCGTGCACGAGCTTATCAAGGGCAAGAATCTTCTCTTTGTGGATGACTCGATTGTCCGCGGAACACAGCTTCGCGAAACGGTGGAATTCCTCTACGACCACGGAGCAAAATCCGTTCATATGCGTTCTGCGTGTCCTCCCATAATGTACGGCTGTAAGTACCTTAACTTCACAAGCGCAAGAAGTGAAATGGAGCTTATAACCAGAGCCACCATAATGGAGCTCGAGGGTGAGGAGGGCTTTAAGCACCTTGACGAATACAGCGACGCCACAACCGAGCGCGGTCAGAAGATGCGTAAAACCATAAGCGACAAATTCCACTTTGCTTCCCTCGAATTCCAGAGCCTCGAGGGCATCGTAAAGGCAATCGGCATTGAGCCGTGCAAGCTTTGCACCTATTGCTGGAGCGGGAAGGAATAAATTTGCGGAGCAAATTTATTCCAATGCATTATGCATTATGCATTCCCATAGCGCAGTTCGGTTGAATATATCATAAAACGAAAGGAATTTATTACCATGATTAACTCAAAGTCCGAAAGCTACGCAAGTGCAGGCGTAGATATTACAGCAGGTTATAAGGCAGTTGAGCTTATGAAGGCTCACATCGCAAAGACAATCACAAAGGGTTGCGTTGATGACATCGGCGGCTTCGGAGGTCTCTTCGAGCTTGATATGACAGGCATCACAAAGCCCGTTCTCGTTTCCGGTACAGACGGCGTTGGTACAAAGCTTAAGATTGCGTTCATTCTCGACAAGCACGACACAGTTGGTATCGACTGCGTTGCTATGTGTGTAAACGACATCATCTGCTGCGGCGCAAAGCCTCTCTTCTTCCTTGACTATATCGCTTGCGGTAAGAACTACCCCGAAAAGATTGCCGATATCGTTAAGGGCGTTTCCGAAGGCTGTGTACAGTCAGGTGCGGCTCTTATCGGCGGTGAAACAGCAGAAATGCCCGGCTTCTATCCCATCGACGAATACGACCTTGCGGGCTTCTCCGTAGGTGTTGTTGATAAGTCCAAGATTCTTGACAACAAGAAGATGCAGGCAGGCGACATTGTAATCGCACTTCCCTCCAGCGGTGTTCACTCCAACGGCTTCTCTCTTGTTCGTAAGGTATTCGACGTTGAAAAGAACGACATCACAAAGCCCTGCGAATTCCTCGGCGGTGCTTCCATCGGCGAAACACTTCTTACACCTACAAGAATTTATGTAAAGCCTATGCTTTCTCTCTTTGATAACGTAACCGTTAAGGCAGTTTCCCACATCACGGGCGGCGGCTTCTACGAAAATATTCCGAGATCCATTCCCGACGGCTTCGGTGCAAAGATCGAAAAGAGCGCGGTTAAGGTTCTCCCCATCTTCGACCTTCTCGCAAAGACAGGCAACATTCCCGAAAGAGATATGTTCAATACATACAACATGGGCGTTGGTATGAGCGTTGTTGTAGGCAAGGACGAGGCTGACAAGGCTCTTGCTACACTTAAGGCTGCGGGCGAGGATGCTTATATCATCGGTGAGATTGAAAAGGCTGACGAAAAGATCAGACTTATCTAAATTTTTAAATTCCGAATTCCGAATTCCGAGCCCCGAATTTGTTTCGTGTTCTCCGTTCGGTTTTCGCACAATGCTCCGAAAGGAACCAAACTATGACCCCAACAAATATTGCCGTCCTCGTTTCGGGCGGTGGAACAAATCTTCAGGCACTTATTGATGCCGAAAAAAGCGGAATAATCAAGAGCGGTAAAATTTCTCTCGTGATTTCCTCAAAGCCCGGGGTTTTCGCACTTGAGCGTGCCGAAAAAGCGGGAATCAAGACTGCGGTCTGTGAGAGAAAGGCATTTGCCGATAAGAAGGATTTCGATAATGCATTGCTCAAGCTTCTTGAAGAAAACGGCACGGAGCTTATCGTTCTTGCGGGCTTTATGTGTATTCTCGGAAAAGAGTTTACCGATAAGTATCCCGAAAGAATTATCAATATCCATCCGTCACTTATCCCCTCATTCTGCGGAGCGGGCTTCTACGGACTCCGTGTTCACGAGGCGGCTCTTTCCTACGGTGTTAAGGTTACAGGTGCTACTGTGCACTTTGTAAACGAAATTCCCGACGGCGGAAGAATTATTATGCAGAAGGCGGTTTACATAGAGGACGGCGACACGCCCGAAATTCTTCAGAAGCGTGTTATGGAGCAGGCGGAATGGGAAATTATGCCCCTTGCTTGCGAAAAGGTAGCTTTTGATATCGCTTCCAAAAAATAAAATGAAAAATACAAAGCTCAGCGGTCCTGCGGTGTTTATGTATACCTCGATTGCCGTTATGACTCTGCTTTCCGCCGTGATGCTTGCTTTATACTACGGCGGAATCACGGACAGCGGAATTGTCAGGTGGACGGGAATCGTATCCTTTATGATTCTGTACCACTTCGGAATGAGAATTCTTATGGGCGAGGTCAACAAGCTATGGAAAATAAGCTACAAATCCGCATTTTTCAGACCACTGAAATTCGAAAAACGACTCTATTCGCTTCTTCGTGTACGGCTGTGGCGGGACAAGGTGCTGACATTCAGACCGGACGAATTTCTGATGTCAAAGAACACGCTTGACGACATAGCGAATACGATGGCAAAGGTTGAGGTTGACCACTGGGTCAACGAAATAATATCGGTGAGTGCAATATTCTTCTCACTTCTGTGGGGAGCTTTCCCGATTTTTCTGGTGTCCTCGGCTGTGGCAATGCTGTTTGATGCGCAGTTTATAGCTCTGCAGAGATTCAACAGACCGCATGTCGTAAGACTTATCGAGGCAAAAGAAAGAAAATCCCGCACAAGAATTGCGATATAAAAAGCAAATCAATAAAAGCAATAAAAAGGAGACACACACGGAGTCGGTCCGTGTAAAAAGGAGGAAATAAAATGAGCATCTACGAAGTAAAAACAATGGGCGAGCGTATCGCAGGTAACAGCTATGTAGGCAGAGGCGTTGTTCTCGGTAAGAGCGCGGACGGCAAGAATGCGGTTGCGGCATACTTCATTATGGGCAGAAGCGAAAACTCCAGAAACAGAGTTTTCACAGCGAAAGGCTCCGACCTTTTCACCGAGCCCTTTGACGCATCCAAGGTTGAGGACCCTTCCCTCATCATCTACGCCGCAGTTCGTGACACAACATCAAAGCTTATCGTTACAAACGGCGACCAGACAGACACAATTTACGAATATCTCAAGAGCGGCAAGACCTTTGAGGAAGCCCTCGAGAGCCGTGAATTCGAGCCTGACGCACCCAACTTCACACCCAGAATCAGCGGTATGATTACCTTCGGCGGTGCTGATTTCACATATAAGATGTCCATTCTCAAGAGCATAGACGAGGAAGGCAGCGAATGCGCAAGATACTTCTTCAACTACCCTGCAAAGAACGGTCTCGGACATTTCATCCACACCTACAACCACGACGGCAACCCCATCCCCACATTCACGGGCGAGCCCGAAAGAATCAGCGTTCCCAACGACATCGACGAGTTCACAAAGGACATCTGGGAAAACCTCAACGAGGCGAATAAGATTTCGCTTTACGTAAGATACACCAATCTTGAGGATGGTAGTGCGGTAACGAGAATTATTAACAAGAATCAGTGATTGCAAAATTCACAATTCACAATGCACAATTAAGACCGCAAGTGGTCTTATGTTGATTTCTTCGGAATCTTCATTGATTTGAATTGTGAAGTGCAGAAATGAGTTGCTGAAAGCCAATCATTATGCTATTTTGCCATAACGCCCGAAGGGTATATAATAAAACGGAAATTCACGAAGTGAATTCACAACAATTGTGCATTGTGCATTCTGCATTGTGCATTATTAAAAGGAGATAAAAATGAAAGAATTCGAACTCAAATACGGCTGTAACCCCAACCAGAAGCCTTCCAAAATCTACATGGCAGACGGAAGCGAGCTTCCCATTGAAATTCTTTGCGGAAGACCCGGTTATATTAACTTCCTTGATGCCTTTAACTCATATCAGCTTGTTGTAGAGCTTAAGACCGCATTCGGTATTCCTGCGGCGGCTTCCTTCAAGCATGTTTCTCCCGCAGGTGCGGCTATCGGTCTTCCTCTTTCCGAAAAGCTCAAGAAGGCTGTTTTCGCAGATGACATCGAGGGTCTTGACGAATCTCCCCTCGCTTGCGCTTACGCAAGAGCAAGAGGTACAGACAGAATGTGCTCCTTCGGTGACTGGGTTGCACTTTCCGATGTTTGCGACAAGACAACAGCTCTCCTTTTAAAGCGTGAGGTTTCCGACGGCGTTATCGCTCCCGGTTACACAGACGAGGCTCTTGAAATCCTCAAGACAAAGAAGAAGGGTGCTTACAACATCGTTAAGATTGACCCCGATTATGTTCCCGCTCCCCAGGAAACAAAGCAGGTATTCGGTGTCACCTTCGAGCAGGGCAGAAACAACTTCGTAATCAACAAGGAGCTCCTCTCCAATATAGTAACAGCTAACAAGGAAATGCCCGAGTCCGCTATCCGTGACCTTATCATTTCCCTTATTACTCTTAAGTACACACAGTCCAACTCCGTTTGCTACGCTTACGACGGACAGGCAATCGGCGTAGGTGCAGGTCAGCAGTCCAGAATCCACTGCACAAGACTTGCAGGTACAAAGGCTGATACATGGATGCTCAGACAGCACGACAAGGTGCTCGCACTTCCTTTCCTTGATACACTCGGAAGAGCAGACAGAGACAATGTTATCGACGGCTATATCAACAAGAACGAAGAGGACGTATGCGCAGACGGCGTATGGCAGAGATATTTCACAACTCAGCCCGAGCCCCTTACAGATGCTGAAATCAGAGAATATCTCGACGGTATCAGCGGAATTTCCCTCGGCTCCGATGCATTCTTCCCCTTCGGCGACAACATCGAAAGAGCAAAGAAGAGCGGCGTTTCCTATATCGCAGAGCCCGGCGGATCTATCCGTGACGACCTTGTAATTGAGGTTTGCGATAAGTACGGTATGGCTATGGCATTTACCGGAATGAGACTCTTCCACCACTGATAAAATTGTTTAATCGGTTCGGAGAAAACAAAATGAAGATAGGAATTTCCTGCAATTATAACGACCTTGGGAAAATATACGGCGACAATGTCTATCTGAAGCTGAAGGAATTCGGCTTTGATGCCGTTGATTTTAACGGACTTGCAGACACGGAAAATATGTATTATACGCTTTCCGAGGCAGAATCCGACAAGCTTCTTTTGCATCACAAGGCACTTGCCGCAGAGGCAGGAATTGAGATTTCTCAGGTGCACGGTCCGTGGAGATGGCCCCCGAAGGAAACCACCGAGGAGGGGCGTGCGGTAAGGCTTCTCGAAATGAAGAAGTCCATAAGGCTTGCGAGCGTTCTCGGCTGTAAGAGATGGGTGGTTCACCCGATTATGCCCTTCGGTATCGAGGATATCGGCACGGGCAACGAGAATGCCACGTGGGAGCTTAACTGTTCTTTTATGCGTGAGCTTATAAAAACAGCGCACGAGTACGATGTTACAATCTGCTTTGAGAATATGCCGATGCATAAGTTCTCAATTGCAACACCCGAGAGAATTCTGGAGTTCGTACGGGAAATGAACGACGAAAAATTCAGAATCTGCCTTGACACGGGACACGTTCAGGTGTTCGGATGTGACGGTATGAAGCTCGGCGAGGAAACAAGAAGGCTCGCAGGCTATATCGAATGTCTCCATGTGCACGACAACAAGCAGGAGCGTGACCTTCATTTGTTCCCGACCTTCGGTGCGGCGGACTGGAAGGATTTTTCAAGGGCGCTTAAGGATATAGACTACAAGGGCGTATTCAGCCTTGAAACAATTCCACCCACAAGTCTTTCTCTTCCGATTTTTGAGGATGCCTTAAGATTGCTTATGAATATTACCCGCGAGGTAATGGGATATGCGGGATTATGATAATCCGCAGAATTAATACACACCGGAATTTCTGAAAATATATTATTTGAGGTCTTAACAATATGAAACTGATGGTAATCGGCTCAGGCGGCAGAGAACACGCCATTATAAAGAAGCTTCTCGAAAACAAGGACATAGAAAAAATCTACGCACTCCCCGGAAACGGCGGTATTGCGGCAGATGCCGAATGTGTTAACATCGGCGCAAAGGATAAGGAAGCCATCGTGAAGTTCGCACTTGACAACAAGATTGACTTTGCGGTTGTAGCTCCCGATGACCCGCTTGTTCTCGGCGTTGTTGATGCTCTTGAGGAGGCAGGCGTTCCCTGCTTTGGTCCGAGAGCCAATGCGGCTATAATCGAGGGCAGTAAGGTATTCTCCAAGAACCTTATGAAGAAGTACAACATCCCCACAGCTACATACGAAGTGTTTGAGGATATGAACGAGGCTCTTAAGTACCTCGAAACAGCTCCCATCCCCACGGTTGTAAAGGCTGACGGTCTTGCACTGGGTAAGGGCGTTATCATTGCTATGACAAGAGAAGAAGCAATTGATGCGGTAAAGTCCATGATGGCGGACAAGGTTTTCGGCGAGAGCGGCTCAAGAGTCGTTATCGAGGAATTTCTTGAAGGCCCCGAGGTTTCCGTGCTTGCATTTACCGACGGTAAGGTAGTAAAGCCTATGGTTTCCTCTATGGACCACAAGCGTGCGCTTGACGGTGACAAGGGACTTAACACGGGCGGTATGGGTACGGTTGCTCCCAATCCTTACTACACAAAGGAAATCGCAGACGAATGTATGAAGACAATTTTCCTTCCCACAATAGACGCAATGAACAAGGAAGGAAGAACCTTCAAGGGCTGTCTCTACTTCGGTCTTATGATTACAAAGAACGGCGTTAAGGTAATCGAGTACAACTGCCGCTTCGGTGACCCCGAAACACAGGTTGTTCTTCCCCTTCTCGAATCCGACCTTTATACGGTTATGAGAGCCTGCCGTGACGGCAACCTTGCGGAAACCGAGGTTAAGTTTATGGACGGTGCGGCTTGCTGTGTAGTCGTTGCTTCAAACGGCTATCCCCAGAAGTACGACACAGGCTTTGAAATGACACTTCCCGCAGTCGGCGGCAGCACAGACATCTATGTTGCGGGCGCAAAGATAACAGACGGCAAACTCGTAAACGCAGGCGGCCGAGTTCTCGGTGCTGTCGGCAAGGCAGAAACCCTTGAAAAGGCAATCGAGATTGCTTACGGTGTTGCTAAGGAAGTTAAGTTTGAAAATGCTTACTTCAGAAGTGATATCGGACAGAAGGCTCTTGCGGCAGGAAAATAATTACGGATATTATACACTTTTAATATAGAAGGAAGTAAAAATATGGTTTACAGAATTTACGTAGAAAAGCAAAAGGGTCTTGACAACGAAGCAAGAGGCATTAAGAATGAAATCGTTGAGCTTCTCGGCATCAAGAATCTCAAGTCCGTTCGTCTTATCAACAGATACGATGCGGAAAATATCACGGAGGAGCTCTTCGAAACAGCGGTAAATACCGTATTCTCCGAGCCTCAGACGGATATTACCTACAAGGAAATCGACACAAAGGGCTACAATGTATTTGCAGTTGAATTCCTTCCCGGTCAGTTCGACCAGAGAGCGGACAGTGCCGCACAGTGTATCAGCCTTATTTCCCAGGGCGACAGACCTACCGTTAAGAGCGCAAAGGTTTATATGCTCGAGGGTGAGCTCACAGAGGCAGAGGTTGAAGCTATCAAGAAGTATGTTGTAAACCCCGTTGAAGCGAGAATTGCAACTCTTGATAAGTACGATACCCTCGAAACAAAGTACGCATATCCCGAGGATGTAAAGACACTCGACGGCTTCTGCGAAATGGACGAGAAGGCTCTCGGCGAATTCCTTGACAAGCTCGGTCTTGCAATGGACATCGACGACCTCAAGTTCTGTCAGCAGTACTTCATTTCGGAAAAGCGTGACCCCACATTTACCGAAATCAAGATGATTGATACATACTGGTCCGACCACTGCCGTCACACCACATTCCTTACAAATATCGACAATGTAACCTTCGAGGACAAGCTCCTTGAGGATGCATACAACGAATACATCGCAACAAGAAAGGCTCTCGGCAGAACAAAGCCTGTTTGCCTTATGGATATTGCGACAATCGCCGTTCGTCACCTTAAGAAGGCGGGCAAGCTTCCCAAGCTCGATGAGTCCGAGGAAATCAATGCTTGTACCGTAAAGATTCAGGTTGAAACAGACGGCAAGCTTGAAGACTGGCTTCTCCTCTTCAAGAACGAAACACACAACCATCCTACGGAAATTGAGCCCTTCGGTGGCGCGGCAACCTGTATCGGCGGTGCTATCCGTGACCCGCTTTCAGGTCGTTCATATGTTTATGCGGCTATGCGTGTAACGGGTGCTGCCGACCCCACAAAGCCCCTTTCCGAAACTCTTGAGGGTAAGCTTCCCCAGAGAAAGATTGTTACCACAGCGGCATCCGGTTATTCCTCCTACGGTAACCAGATTGGTCTTGCAACAGGTCTTGTAGACGAAATCTACCACGACGGCTACGTTGCAAAGAGAATGGAAATCGGTGCTGTTATCGCAGCGGCTCCCGCAGAAAACGTAAGACGCGAAAGACCCGAGCCCGGTGATATCGTAATTCTTCTCGGCGGCAGAACAGGTCGTGACGGCTGCGGCGGTGCTACAGGCTCCTCCAAGTCCCACAGCCTTTCCTCTCTTGAATCCTGCGGTGCAGAGGTTCAGAAGGGTAACGCTCCCGAGGAAAGAAAGCTTCAGAGACTCTTCAGAAACCCCGAGGCTTCAAAGCTTATAAAGAGATGTAACGACTTCGGCGCAGGCGGTGTATCCGTTGCTATCGGTGAGCTTGCAGACGGACTTCTCGTTGAGCTCGACAAGGTACCCAAGAAGTACGAGGGTCTTGACGGCACAGAGCTTGCAATCAGTGAATCTCAGGAAAGAATGGCTGTAGTTGTTGCTGCAGAGGATGCTGAAAAGTTCTGCGCTCTTGCTGACAGCGAAAACCTTGAGTCCACCGTTGTTGCAACAGTTACAGAGGAACCCAGACTTGTTCTCAAGCACCGTGGCAAGGCAATAGTTAATATCTCCCGTGAGTTCCTTAACTCCAACGGTGCAGAAAAGCATATAGACATAACCCTTTCCTAGCCCGAAAGCTACGAAAAGGAAATCCCCGCAAGCTTCACAGAGGGAATGCAGGCACTTGCATCCGACCTCAATGTGTGCTCAAAGCGCGGTCTTTCCGAAAGATTCGACTCCACCATCGGCAGAGGTACAGTTCTTATGCCCTTCGGCGGCAAGAAGCAGCTTACACCTATTCAGGCTATGGTAAACAAGGTTTCAGGCGAAAAGAGAGATACCTCCACAGTTTCCGTTATGGCTTACGGCTATAACCCCTACATCACAGAAAAGAGCCCCTACCACGGTTCTTATCTCGCAGTTGTTGAATCCGTATGTAAGCTTATCTGTACAGGTGCTTCCTTCGAGGACACATACCTCACATTCCAGGAATACTTCGAAAAGCCCAAGAAGTGCGGTAAGCGTTGGGGCAAGCCCATGGCGGCTCTCCTCGGTGCGTTCAAGGCACAGATGGAGCTCGGAATCGGCTCTATCGGCGGTAAGGACTCCATGAGTGGCTCCTTCGAGAACATCGACGTTCCTCCGACACTCGTTTCCTTCGCTGTTACAACAGACCACATTGACAGCATCATCTCCAATGAATTCAAGGAAGCTGACAACGAAGTAGTAATCCTCAAGCCCGAATACGACGAAAACGGACTTCCCAAGGCAGAATCCCTCATCGACCTCTTCGCAAAGGTTAACGCCCTTATAAAGAGCGGTGACGTTGTTGCGGCATACACACCCACATACGGCGGTGTTGCAGAGGCTGTAATGAAGATGTGCTTCGGTAACGGCTTCGGCTTCGAATACGACGAAAAGGTAACTAACGAGGAAATCTTCGGATACAGCTACGGTGCATTCGTTCTTGAGCTTTCAGGGAAGTGCGACAAGGCTGTCGGCACAAGACTCGGTAAGGTTACAAAGAGCTGCGCAATCAAGAGAGGCGAGGAAAAGATTTGCTCCTACAACCTTCTCGAAACATACGAAAACAAGCTTGAGAGCGTATTCTCCTGCAACATCGAAACAAGCAAGGAAGAAATTCCCGCATTCGAATTCAAGGCAAGCAAGTACGCATCTCCCGCTGTAAAGACAGCACAGCCTCAGTTCCTCATCCCCGTATTCCCCGGTACAAACTGCGAATACGACAGTGCAAAGGCTGTTGAATATGCAGGTGCAAAGGCTAACATCTTTGTTATAAACAACCTCACAAAGGACGGCATCGCACGCTCCGTTGAAAGCTTCGCAAAGCTTCTCTCCGAGTCTCAGGCGGTATTCGTTCCCGGTGGCTTCTCCGGTGGTGACGAGCCCGACGGTTCGGGTAAGTTCATTACCGCGTTTATGAGAAATGCGGCTATCAAGGAAGGCATTGAAAGCCTCCTTGGTGCGAGAGACGGTCTTATGTGCGGTATCTGTAACGGCTTCCAGGCTCTTATCAAGCTCGGTCTTGTACCCTTCGGTAAGATTATCGATGCCGACGATACTTGCCCCACTCTTACATTCAACACAATCGCACGCCACCAGTCAAGACTTGTAAGAACAAGAATCGCTTCCAATATGTCTCCCTGGCTCCGTAACACCGAGGTTGGTGAAATCTACACAGTGCCGATTTCCCACGGTGAAGGTAAGTTCCTTGCATCCGATGCTCTTATTAAGGAGCTTGCAAAGAATGGCCAGATTGCAACACAGTACGTTGATATGGACGGCAAGCCCACATACGATATCCACTTCAACCCCAACGGCTCCACACTCGCTATCGAGGGTATCACATCTCCCGACGGCAGAGTAATCGGTAAGATGGGTCACTCTGAAAGAGTTGGCGCGGGACTTTACAAGAATGTTCCCGGTGAATACGATATCAAGATGTTCAAGTCTGCTGTTGAGTATTTCACAAAGTAAATAAATAAAAATACCGGGGACCAGGTAAGGTCTCCGGTATAATTTTTAAGGCTGTGCAAACAGGAGCACAGCCTCTTTTTTATCCTTAATAAGCAATTTCGATAAACTCATTTACAAGCTTCATTCCCACCTGCGAGTACATACCGTACATACTTTCATCGTACGCGGTACAAATCTCGCACGGCTTTTCGCCCGCATCCTTAACATATGATTCCATAGTGTCCATAAACATGTTGTACAGAGCACCAAGCCCGCAAAGAATACAAAGCAGACCCTCTGCCCGTGTAAAGCTGTCCGTACCGTCACAGATAGCGGGAAGCTCCTTGTGGGCACTGTCGTAGCCCTCGGAAATAAGCCTTGCGTAAAGCCCGTATATACCGTCGCACACCTCACGGACGGAAGCCTTCGGTGTGTCAACAACAGCGGTAAGCTCCGCGGGAATATCGGATGTCTCAAAGCGCGCACTCATGCAGGAATTGAAAACAACGAACTCCTTGTTTTCGGAGCATTCGCTCAGGCTCAAGGCTCTGTTGAGCAATGACGTAGCTTCTTTTTTTGACTTGATATAATGGGATAACGGCTCTTTCGTCATATTAAGTGCTCCTTCCGCATTTGTCGACATTCACAGTATAATTATATATCCGTACCGCCCGTTATTTGTTACGGTAGGCTGAATTTTTCGCAACAATTTAGAATTTGCAATAAAAAGGACGTGTACCTTACGATACACGCCCGTTTTACTCTGATGTGAATTCCGATTATTCGGAGCCTTTGATTACTTTGCAGTACCTGTAGCCTCTTCAGCTTCCTCAGCGGCGATCTTTGCTTCGTTGATTTCGAGGTAATCCTTGAGCTTTGCTTCTGTGAATACTGCGTTGCCTCTGTAGTCAACCGTGAACTTGGAAAGACCCTTAGCTGCCATAATGTTTGTCTTTTCGAAGAAGAGAGGAGCCACGGGAGCGTCAGCCATAATGAGCTTTTCAGCTTCCATAAGGAGCTTTGCTCTGTCCTTGGACTTCTTGTCTGTGAGGTTGAGAGCTGTTTCGATGATTTCGTTTACAGCTTCGTTTTCATAGCCTGTGAAGTGGGGGTTGTTGTAAACCTCTGTTGTTACGTCAACGAATGTACCGGAGGACTTGAGTGCGAAGGGAACAACAAATCCGAATGCGTCGTCTGTAAGAGCTACGATATCAGCACCGATTACATCGTAATCCTCGTTCTTGATGAGGTCGTCGATTTCGTTGCCTGCAACGCCCTTGAGAACAACCTTAACACCGAGTGCATCCCACTTGGACTTTGCGTATTCTGCGATTTCCTTTTCGTAGGGTCTGTCCTGGTTGTATGTAAGAGTGATGCTGCCCTTCTTTGCAACCTTTGCGTCTGTGTAAGTGATTACGTTGCCTGCCTTCTTTCTGAAGTCATCATTTGTGCCGGAGTTCTTGATGCCTGTAGGAACAAGACCTGTAGCGGCTTCAGCACCTACGCCTCTGATCTTTGCGATTTCGTTTCTGTCAAGAGCTGCGGAGAGAGCCTTTCTTGTGTCAGCGGAAGCGAGGATGTCGTTTCTTGTGTTGAAGTAGTAGGTGTATGTTGTAAGGTCGCTGTATGTATCGATATTCTTCTTGTTTGCTTCGAAGGTTTCCTTTGTGAACTCGTTTACGAAGAAGTACTTTTCTGCGATGTTGTCGCTGTTGTACATTTCGATAGCGGTTGCTTCGTCTACAAAGTGAGCGATGATTCTGTAGGGCTTAACATATGTGTCAAGGTCCTGACCTGCACGGAGAGAGTTATAGTGCACGGAACGCTCAATCATGTATCTGTCCTCGGACATGGACTTAACTGCGAAGGGACCGTTTGTTACGAAGTAGTTGAGCTGGTTTGTCCAGTCTTCCTTTTCTGCCTTGTCCTCACGGAGCGGTACAAGCATGGGGCTTGCAAGACATCTGAGGAAGTATTCAACGTCTGCGTCTCTGTCCTCGAAGAAGATTTCGATTGTGGAGTCGTTGATAGCGGAAACACCGATATCAGCTGTAACCTCACCTGTCTTTACCTTTCTTGCGTTCTTGATGGGGTAGAGAAGAGCGGCTGCAGGGTTGTCGTTTGAAGGAGCGAGAATCTTTCTCCAAGCGTAAACATAGTCGTCTGCACGAACTGCGATACCGTCGGACCACTTCTTGCCTGCGAGCTTGATTGTAAGCTTGAGCTCATCTTCACGTTCGTCTATTTCGTATTTCCATTCAGATGCACCGAGCTTCTGAACCTTGCCCTTTTCGTCGATGGTTGTAAGACCCTCGAAAAGGAGAGAGGTGAGTCTGTACTTATCGGAATTGGTTGTGAAAACTGTGGGGTCGAGGTCATCGGGCTTTGCACCGAAGTACATATCAATGATGGCACCCTTGTCCTCTTCTTCCTCTTCTTCCTCAACTTCCTCGCCGTCCTTGCTGCAGGATGCAAGCATGGAAGTAACCATAACTGCGGAAAGAAGTAATGCTAAAAATCTCTTGAGTTTCATTCTGTTTTCCTCCTGAATCTTTGAAAAAGCACTGTGGGCACACTACTACCCACAATATACTATTGTCTATTATATCACTAATTTGTTATAAAATCAATCAGTTTTTGCGAGATTTAAAATTTTTGTTGTTTGCACAAAAAACAAGGTGTAAAATTGTGTCAATTGCACAATCGGATGTATATTTTTTGTTTTTATGGGCGCTCAAAGCGGACGGAAACGGTCTTTGGGTGCAGAAATCTGTAGGGGAGCGGTGTCTGTCCTGGATTTATGCTTGCAAAAATTAAAATCCTATGCTATAATGTGGACGGGATATAGTATGTCTATCCGAAAAAGGAGGTATTTTTATGTTAAACGATATCCCGGGTGAAATTTTTTTGTTATTTATTATTGCAGGCTTATGTATTTTCGGAGCGGCTGTTGTCGGGCTTATAATCTGGGCGATTGCATCTCTGATAAAAGCCAAGCGGTCATACACAAAACGTGTCGGAATTCTGACTGCGATATCAGTTGTTATCGTTATTGCTTCGTGGTTTTTAAATTTCGGATTGATAAGATTTGCAATGACTCTTTCGCTTATTCCCGTAATTCACGGCATCATTTATATTGTATCAAACATCATTTTTTCAATGTATGCAGAGAAATTACCGAGGCTGGTAAAAACAAATATACTTTATATTATTACATATATACTTCCCTACATTTTCCTTCCCGACGGCGGAAATGTCGGCGAAATGTACTTCTTTTTCGGACTTGTACACAGTAATTTTCTGGCGTATATAGCGTATTTTGCTTCACTGCTTTTTGCGCTTGCGCATATTGCTTTGTTCATTTTGCAGATTGTTTTTATTGTAAAAATAAAAAGGAAAGAAAAGCAGGAAAAGATTCCCACCGAATAAAACCGAATATATAAAAAATACCGACAGAAGTGTTTTGCCTCTGTCGGTTAAATTTATCTTTGATTGGAATATCAGAAAAGACCTGTAATCTTGCCGTTTTCGTCTACGTCAATCTTTTCAGCTGCGGGAACCTTGGGAAGTCCGGGCATTGTCATAATGTCTCCCGTGAGAACAACAATGAAGCCGGCACCTGCGGAAACCTTTACGTTCTTGATTGTAACCTTGAAGCCTTCGGGCGCACCGAGCTTTGTCTGGTCGTCGGAGAAGCTGTACTGTGTCTTTGCAACGCAGATGGGAAGGTTTGCAAATCCGAGCTCTGTGAGCTGTGCAATCTGCTTCTTCGCAGAGGGAAGAACTGTTATACCGTCGCCACCGTAAATCTTCTTTACGATTGCTTCAATCTTGTCCTCGATAGAGCCTTCAAGACCGTAGGAATATGTGAAGTCACCCGGCTGTTCGCAAAGGCGTACAACCTCTTCTGCCATTTCAATACCGCCTTCGCCGCCCTTTGCCCATACGTCGGAAAGAACAACGTTAACGCCGAGCTCACGGCACTTCTTGATGATAAGCTCAACCTCGGCATCCGTGTCTGTGGGGAACTTGTTAACCGCAACAACGGAAGGAAGCTTGTATACGTTCTTGATGTTGGAAACGTGACGGAGAAGATTGGGAATACCCTTTTCGAGAGCCTCGAGGTTTTCGCTTCCGAGCTCTGTCTTGGGAACGCCACCGTGCATCTTGAGTGCTCTTACCGTTGCAACGATAACAACCGCAGAGGGAGTAAGACCTGCATATCTGCACTTGATGTCAAGGAACTTTTCTGCACCGAGGTCTGCACCGAAGCCTGCCTCTGTGATAGCGTAGTCAGCAACCTTCATAGCTGTCTTTGTAGCGATAACGGAGTTACAGCCGTGAGCAATATTCGCAAAGGGACCGCCGTGTACGAACGCGGGAGTACCCTCGAGAGTCTGTACAAGGTTAGGCTTGAGAGCATCCTTGAGAAGAGCTGTCATAGCACCCTGAGCCTTGAGGTCACCACAGGTTACGGGCTTGTCGTCGTAGGTGTAGCCTACGATGATTCTGGAAAGTCTGTCCTTGAGGTCGGAAATGGAATTGGAAAGGCAGAGTACAGCCATAATTTCGGAGGCAACGGTGATATCGAAGCCGTCCTCTCTGGGAGTACCGTTGGGCTTTCCGCCAAGACCGTCTATAATGTTACGGAGCTGTCTGTCGTTCATATCGACACAACGCTTCCATGTGATTTTTCTCACATCAATTCCGAGGGTATTGCCCTGCTGAATGTGGTTGTCAAGCATAGCCGCAAGAAGATTGTTAGCCGCACCGATTGCGTGGAAGTCACCTGTGAAGTGAAGGTTGATGTCCTCCATGGGAACAACCTGTGCATAGCCACCGCCTGCCGCACCGCCCTTGATACCGAATACCGGACCGAGAGAGGGCTCGCGGAGAGCAACGGCAACATTCTTGCCTATTTTCTTAAGACCGTCCGCAAGACCGATGGTGGTAGTAGTCTTACCTTCGCCCGCGGGAGTGGGAGTGATAGCGGTAACAAGGATGAGCTTACCGTTTTCATTTGTGCATTCGTTAAGGTAAGAAAGGTCGATTTTAGCCTTGTACTTACCGTACTGCTCGATATACTTGTCATCAACGCCTGCCGCCCTTGCGATTTCGGTAATAGGCTGCATTTTGGCGTTCTGAGCGATTTCAATGTCGGAAAGATATGCCATTTTGAATACTCCTTTTTATTTCTTTTTATTTAAAAGAAACCGGGAAAAGCTCCCGAATACATCTTTACTTGTTAATTATATCACACAGTATATTCCGTGTCAAGTAATTTTTGTCTGTTGTACCGCATATATTTTGCCGTAATTTCGGGATATGTTTGTGGAAAATTCCGACAAAGCAAAGTAATGGCAAGTAAATTCAAAAAAAGCATTGACAAAAGGGAAAATGTTTGGTATAATACTCGGGTAAGAATTTCTTACGCCAACATACGGAGTGGTATCGAAGTGGTCATAACGGACATGACTCGAAATCATGATGCCCCCTGAGGGACGTGGGTTCGAATCCCACCCACTCCGCCAGAAAAAAGCACTTGCGAAAGCAAGTGCTTTTTTCAACGAAATAAATCCCTTGCGGGATTTGTGAAATGCACTTCGGGCGTGAAATACGCCTTCGGCGTGTGAAATGCCCTTCGGGCGTGAGGGGGATTTATTTCATTTCACGTTGCGGACGAAGGACGCAACATTTCATAATTCACGAAGTGAATTATTTCACATTCGGCGCAGCCGAATATTTCACTTCTGTGGATAAAATATTTTATATTGAAATTCCGACAATTCTATGCTATAATAAAACCGCACAACCCTTATATCGCCATAAAATCACTGAGTTTGTTTTGTGATTAGGTTGTGAAGGGCAAAATTTCAATTCGCGAAATTTTTAAAGGAGATATATATGGACTATTTGAATTATGAGTTCTTTGATGAGTTCAAAGCGCTTGACAATTTATGCAGAGACATATATGGTAAAACATCAGACAACAAGCTCGGTGTCACGCTGTATCTTGAAGATATGGAACAAAAAACACACCTGGGAGCAGTTAAGGTTTCAGGGTGGGCATTCGATTACAGGCGGTTAAAATCAGCAAGAAATATGCGAAATGAACTGGCACATTCCCGAAATTCAATGTCTGTTGAAATTTGCACACAAGAGGATATAGACTTTGTTCGGAATTTCAGAGAAAGAATATTAAATCAAACCGACCCTATCGCTGTGTTGAAAAAGCAGTTGGCGCAATCCCGTGATTCGTCAAGGTCGCGGAAAAAGAAGAAATTTCGAATGTCTTATTCTTATGCTGTAATAACTGCGCTCGCCGTATGCTTGTGTATTACGGCATTGATTGTAATAGTATCATTTGCATAATAGTGAGTAAGCCAAAGACATATTTGTATGAAGCATAATTTACAATTATAACTACAAAAAGCACCGCTCCTGACCCCAAAAAGTCAGAAGCGGTGCTTCTCTTATTCTCGGCAGAATTAAATTCCAACAAAACCCATACCCGAGCCCGATTACCTCTTGCTGTTATTCTTCGGCCTCTCCGTACGAATAACGTTTCTGTACAGATACAAATCCTTTGATTCCGTAACATTCATACTTCCCGCACGAATATAGGTATTCGCGCTCTCCTGCTTGTGCACATTGTTAAGCTGAGACCTCAGCACAAGCGTTACAATCAGAGCGATTACAAGACCTATCACAACCGCCGTCAGAAGGCTCTTGCCGAAGTTGAACGGCTTGCTGTAATCCTCGGAGGAATCGTAATCGTCCTCGTAATCCTCGTAGTAATCGTAGTCGTCGTAGTAATCGTAGTCGTCGTAATAGTCGTAGCTGTCGTAATAGTCGTAGTCGTCATAGTAGCCCGTGGCACATACCGAAAGAGCGCAGGGAAGGGATAGGGCAAGCACAAGTATAAGTGCAAGCATAACGGAAATTATCTTTTTCATAAGCCTTATACCCCCTTATCGAAACAGCCACATAAGCACGAAGGAAATCACACTTGCCGCCGACGCAACTCCGAAGAACCAGCTTGCAAACGCACCCTTGTCCATAGGAAGCCTTCCCGCAATTTTGCCGGTCTGACCGTTTATGGCAAAGGTGAATTTCTGATCCTTCCAGCTTGTATTCAGAATCCACACGGGAAGAAGTGCGTATCTTGTGCTTCCTCTTGTGAGGTTTATGGTGGATGCCTCGGTGCTTACCGTGGTGTAGCCGTTGACCGTCTTTCTGAATTCCGCCGCGGTGCTGTTCTTGATTCTGTAGTTTGCTCTTTCAATGCTGTCATCAGCCGAAACGTCGTATTTGTCGGCGAAGTAGCCCGCAAGGTAGGCGGTGTTGAAGTCAACCGCATCTGCAAGATTGAAGGGCTCAAGGGACTCCATCAGGTCGTCCGCCATTTTTGTCGAGCCGTCCACGGGAATGTTGTCAAAGCCGATGTCACCGCCTCTTATGACGGAGTAGTACTTGGTTTCCGTGTAGTTGTATCTGCTGTCGCTCCAGTAGCGGACTCTTGTTGCCTTGTATCTTATGTGGGCATTGGCGTCCGCATCAAAGAGCCAGAAGGGAACATAAAGCCCCTTGATTTCCTCTATTTTGTTTTCCGTCTTGAAAACCTTTGGAAGAAGAACCTTGCCCTTGTAGTGATTCTTCAGAATTTCCTTTGCCGCCTTCTTGTCAAGCTTGAATGGGATTACAAGGTCGGGCTTAAGGCTTCCCGAAAGCTTTCCGAGCATAACCACGGGATTTCCGCAATAGGGGCAGGAGGTCGCCGCCGTGGTTTCGTCGCCTACGATTTCACCACCGCAGGAATTGCAGGCATATACGTTGAGATTCTCCGCTTCGCCCTCAGACCATTCGGTGCCCGCTTCCTTTTCCCATTCGAGATTGTCCTCGCCGTCATTGTCGAGGATTCCGCTGTATTGCTCCAGCGTTTCGATTTCAAATTCCGTACCGCAGAACGGACATTTCATTTTCTGTGTCTTGCTGTCAAAGGCTATCGCACCGTCACAGCAGGGACACTTGTATTCCTGAAGTACTGCCACTTGCATTTCTCCTTATATTCCGACTTGCGGACAACCGAATAAACGGATGCCCGCAATTGAGTTATCGTATTATTTTACGGATTCCCGCTATTACTGAGCGTCGTTCTCATCGAACACATCTCCGCATTCGGGACAGAACTTGGGAGGATTCTTGGGATCGGCGGGCTTCCATCCGCATTTGTCACACTGATAGAGAGGTGCATCAGCGGGCTTCTTTCCTCCGCATTCGGGACAGAACTTGCCCTTGTTTACAGCACCGCAGGAGCACTTCCAGCCTTCATCGGCGGGTGCTTCCTCGGGCTTCTTTGCTCCGCACTCGGGACAGAACTTGCCTGTTGCGGTAGCTCCGCAAGTACACTTCCAGCCATCGACAGGCTTCGGCTCGGGCTTCTTTGCTCCGCATTCGGGACAGAACTTACCGGTTGCCGTAGCACCGCAAGCACACTTCCATCCGTCAGCCGCGGGAGCGGGAGCAGGAGCAGGTGCGGGAGCGGGAGCCGTCGGCATAGGCTGACCCATAGAGAAGAGATTCTGTGCATTCATACCGCCTGCGTTCATAGCCATGCCCATACCCATGAAGCCCTGCATTGCGCCGTTCTGATTTCCCGCAGCAGTACGCATTGCATCAGCCTGAGCACCGACAAGTCTTGCACCTGCAACGTTTGCATTGGTGGACATTGCGTTTTCTTCCCATTCGGTAATCTTCTTTCTCTGATCCTCGGGGATGGAGAGAGAATTGATGGTGAGCTTTACAAGTTCGATACCTCTTGTCTCTGTCCAGTCGGGACGAAGAACCTCTGTAAGAGCGTTTCTGATTTCAACCGTGTGACCGGGAAGCTCGTAGTATTCAATCTTCTTTGCCGCAACGCTTGAAAGAGCGGGCTGAAGAGCATCAAGAAGGGAGCTTCTGAGAATGTCCTCCCACTCTGTCTTATCGTAGCTGTCGGAAACATTACCTGCGATGTTTGTATAGAAGAGAAGGGGATTTACAAGCTTGTATGTATATTCACCGTTACATCTGATATCAACAGAAAGCTTGAAGCCCATCTGCTCGTTAACAACAACTCTGAAGGGAATGGGCGTTGCCGTTCCGTACTTGTTGCCCATAATTTCCTTTGTGTTGAAGTAGTAAACTCTCTGATCCTTTGCAGTATCACCGCCGAAGGTGAAACGCTTACCGACTGTCTTGAAGGTATCGAGAATGCTCTGACCGAGAGAGCCTGCGAAGATGGAGGGCTCTGTGGATGTATCGTATCTGAATTCACCGGGCTCTGCGCAGAATTCAACAACCTTGCCCTGCTCGACAATCATCATAGCCTGACCGTCGGCAACCGCGATTACGGAGCCGTTGGAGATGATGTTGTCTTCGCCCTTTGTGTTGGAGGAGCGTCCGCTTGTACGCTTCTGTCCCTTTACCATAAGGTAGCTGTTGTCAATTGAGTCGCAGTAGAAGAACTCCTTCCACTGATCTGCAAGTGTGCCTCCGAGTGCACCGCCTATTGCTTTTATAAGTCCCATAATGAAACTCCTTTCGTTTATTTAATACTTTTTTATTTTGGTATACGGCTGAAATGCCGTATATTTTTTACTTAATCAAAGCTTCCTGTAAACGGTAAATCTCATAGTCATGTAACAGCAAATACCGCCAATGACATTTGAGATAGGCTCCGCAAGAAATACTCCGTGAACACCAAGTCCCATATAGGGCAGAAGAAGTGTCAGCGGAACAACAATCACGACCTTGCGAAGAAGTGAGAATGTGATTGCGTGCTTTGCGTCGCCCAGAGCCTGAAATGTGGACTGACCCGCAAACTGAAGCGCCATAAACACAAATCCGAAGAAGTAAATTTTCAGCATCTCAACGCCCTGCGTAACCATTGTAAGGTCGTCCGAGAATATTCTGAACCAGAAGGTCGGGAAGAAGAAAACCAGACCCCACGCAATAAGAGTGTAAACCGCACCCACAACCGTGTTGAAGGTGATGCCCTCCTTGACACGCTTGTTTTCCCTTGCGCCGTAGTTGTAGCTGATAACGGGCTGAGAGCCGCTTACAATTCCGTTTACGGGGAGCATGAGCATCTCTCGTACAGAGTTGAGTACCGTCATTATTCCGACGTAAACATCTCCTCCGAAATGCTGAAGCGTGGTGTTGCAGGAAACCTGAACAAGGAAGTTGGTGCCCTGCATAATGAAATTAGCCGTGCCGAGTCGGAGAATGGATTTTGTTATCTCAAGGTCAGCCCTGATGTTTTTTATCACAAGAGGAATAATTGCCCGCTTGCCCGCAAGAAAGCTTACAACCCAGAATGCGGAAACCGCCTGACTTATCACAGTCGCAAGAGCCGCACCCGATACACCCATATCAAGAGCAAAGATGAAAATCGGGTCGAGTACGATGTTTATCACCGCACCTATGATAATGGAAAGCATACCGATTTTCGGGAAGCCCTGAGCGTTGATGTAGCCGTTGAGCCCCGTTGTGAGCATTGAAAAAATCGTGCCCGCAAGATAAATTCTCAGATATTCGCTCGCATATATTATAGAGCTGTCGCTTGCACCGAAGGCATACAGAATCGGCGTTGAGAAGATATAGCCGAGCGCTGTCAGAATAACAGCCGAGGAAACAAGCAGAAATGCCGAATTTCCGAGAATTCTGCCCGCTCTGTCGTCGTTGCCCGCACCTCGCTCTATGGAGAAGAGCGGAAGTCCGCCGTTACCGAAAAGTGCCGTGAATGCCATTATAAGTGTTATGACGGGAAACGCAAGACCTATTCCCGTGAGAGCAATACCGCTGCCGTCACCGAGTCTTCCTATGTATACTCTGTCAACGACATTGTATAAAAGATGCACAAGCTGAGCCATTGTCAGCGGAATCGCCTGGGCTATGATATGCCGATAGACCGAGCCCCTTGAAAAGTCGTTTTTTCTCATTGGTGCCTTAGAAACCTAAATAAAATTATATAATATATATCTTTACGGGAATATTATAACACATATTTTCACAAATTGCAACAGTTAAAATAGGCGAAAAATGGCAAATTTGAATATATTTTGGCGATTTTTGCGGATTTTGGGGGCGCTTTCGTGAATTTTCTCACCGTTGCTTTCTCTTTTGCAAAATATTATAGCCCCGACGGAAACAGGAAAAATCCGTCGGGGCTTCTGCTGTGTATTTTAATTTACGGATAAATCAGAGCTTTCCGTTTCTCAGAAGGAAGTCCTTGATTTTCTCGAAGGTTTTCTGGCTTATGTCGTGCTCGATTTTACAGCTGTCCTCAAAGGCGGTTTCCTCGTCAACACCGAGGGCGATAAGTGCCTTTGCCACAACCTGATGTCTTTCGTATACTCTTTCGGCAACCTCAAGACCCTTTTTTGTGAGGGTAATCTTGCCGTCGGGGTCTGTTTCTATATAGCCCGCCTCGCGGAAGTTCTTCATCGCCACCGATACGCTGGGCTTTGAAACGCCGAGCTCGTTGGAGATGTCAATGCTTCTTGCAAAGCCGCGCTGTTTGTTGAGCATATATATCGTTTCAAGATAATTCTCGGCGGATTCCTTTATAATCATTGCGCTTCTGCCTTTCGTTTTTGATGCTGTATTTGTATTATATCATATGTTTTCGCATTTGTCAAATGCGGAATTTTCGGCGGAATTTTGCCTAAAAATATACAAATAAGCGGTCACTTCTCCCACACTTTCCCAAATTTTCCACAAAATGAAATTTTTTTATTCAAAGCTATTGACAAATCGGGGGAGTTATGATAAACTAACTGCAGTAAAAACGAGTTAGTCAAGACTAACTCATACGCAAATCGGGCAAAAACAATAAAAGGAGACCGTCAATGACACTTGACAAGGTAAAGGTAGGAGCAACCGTAAGAGTAGTGAAGCTTACGGGCGAGGGTGCGGTAAAGCGCCGTATTATGGATATGGGTATAACCAAGGGCATAGAAATCTACGTCCGCAAGGTTGCACCGCTGGGTGACCCCATGGAGCTGAATCTCCGAGGCTATGAGCTTTCTCTTCGCAAGGCGGATGCGAGCATGGTCGTGGTTGAATGATATTCTCCGACCTTTAATTTTACGCAGATGAGTTAGGCGAGACTAACTCGAAACAAAATAATATTTCCGAAAGGATAAAAACACAAATGCCAATCAAAATAGCACTTGCAGGAAACCCGAATTCGGGTAAGACAACGCTTTTCAATGCGCTTACAGGCTCAAACCAGTACGTAGGCAACTGGCCGGGCGTTACGGTAGAGAAGAAGGAAGGACAGCTTAAGACAGACAAGGACGTCATCGTAACCGACCTTCCCGGTATATACTCGCTTTCTCCCTATACTCCCGAGGAGGTAGTGGCAAGAAACTACCTTGTGGGCGAAAGACCCGATGCGATTCTCAATATCGTGGACGGCACGAATATAGAGAGAAACCTCTATCTCACAACCCAGCTTACAGAGCTCGGCATTCCCGTTGTTATAGCAATAAATATGATGGATATCGTCAGAAAGAACGGCGACAAGATTGACATCGAGGCTCTTTCGAAGGCAATCGGATGCAGAATCGTTGAAATCTCCGCTCTCAGAAATGAGGGCATAGAGGAGGCGGCAAGTGTTGCTATAGAGGCGGCAAAGTCTCACAAGGTTGTGCCGATACACAGCTTTTCCGGTGCCGTTGAGCACGCAATTGCTCACATCGAGGAAGCGGCAATCCACGATATGCCCGACGACAGACAGAGATGGTACGCCGTAAAGATTTTCGAAAGAGACAAGATGGTAATGGAGCAGCTGAGGATTTCCCCCGTGGTTGTCTCCCATATTGAAAAGGATATCAGAAACGCCGAGGCAGAGCTTGACGACGACGCTGAAAGCATTATCGCCAACGAGCGCTACGAATACATAGGCAGAGTGCTCTCCAAGTGCTACACAAAGAAAAGCGCAGGTCACGCCTCTGTTTCGGATAAGATAGACAGAATCGTAACCAACAGAATTCTCGCAATTCCGCTGTTTATCTGCCTTATGTGGCTTGTATATACAATCGCAATCGGCTCTGTGGGTAACTTCACCGTAACGTTTATGAACGACGGTCTTTTCGGCTCCTTCAAGGAAACAGCGGCGGCAGGCGACCTTCCCGCATTTATGTCGGGCTGGATAAGCATTCCCGAGCTTCTTGACAAGGTGCTTCTCGCTTCCGACGGTACTCCCGTTGTTGCGCAGTGGCTCTACAGCCTTATTATGGAGGGCATTGTAGGCGGTGTCGGCGCGGTGCTCGGATTTGTTCCGCAGATGATTATTCTCTTCCTTATGCTTTCACTTCTTGAGGATTGCGGTTATATGTCGAGAATTGCATTTATTATGGACAGAGTCTTCAGAAAATTCGGTCTTTCGGGTAAGTCCTTCATTCCGCTTCTTGTTGCATCCGGATGCGGCGTGCCCGGTGTTATGGCTTCCCGTACCATTGAGTCGGAAAGAGACAGAAGAATGACCATTATGACAACCTGCTTTGTTCCCTGCGGTGCGAAGATGCCCATTATCGGACTTATTGCGGGCGCACTCTTCGGCGGAAGCGCATTCGTTGCGGTAAGTGCTTACTTTATCGGTATCGCATCGGTAATAGTTTCGGGTATTATCCTCAAAAAGACAAAGCCCTTCAGAGGCGAGTCCGCACCCTTTGTTATGGAGCTTCCCTCATACCACCTTCCCGTTGCAAGTAATGTTGCAAGAACCACGTGGGAAAGAGGCTGGGACTTCATTAAGCGTGCAGGCACGGTAATCTTTGCGGCATCCGTTGTTATCTGGACACTCAACAGCCTTTCCTTCACAGGTGGCTTCCACTATATCACGGAGGAAAACGGCGGAGTTTCCATTCTTGAAAATATAGGCTCAGTTATTGCGTGGCTCTTTGTTCCGCTGGGCTTCGGAAACTGGCAGTCCGCTGTTGCAACCATTCTCGGACTTGTTGCAAAGGAAGAGGTTGTCGGCGTATTCGGCTCACTCGGTGAAATGCTTCCCACTCCCGTGGGGGCAGAGGGTGCAATTACCGAATTTATGAACGGCAGTGCTCTTGCGGGTTTCTCCTTTATGATATTCAACCTTCTCTGCGCACCCTGCTTTGCGGCTATGGGCGCAATCAAGCGTGAGATGAACAGCGCAAAATGGACATTTGCGGCAATCGGATATATGTGCGGATTTGCTTATGCTATGTCCCTTATCATCTACAACATAGGCGGAATCTTTGCGGGACATCCCTTCGGCATATGGACGGTGCTTGCACTTGCGGTGCTTGCGTTCCTTGTGTATATGGCTGTGCGCCCCTATGATGCAAAGAAAAAATAAAGAATTCGGAGGTATATGATATGTTACCTACAATAATCGGTGTTACGGTTATCGCCGTGCTTTTTGCGGCGGTGGTTTATTCCGAAATAAAGAAGAGAAAGAACGGCGGAGGATGCGGCTGTGGCTGCGGCGGATGCAGCGGCTGCGGACAGCAGAAGAATTGCTCCGACGAAAAAAAGGACAACAAATAACCATAAGCTCCCGATGCAATTGCTTTACGGCGTTGCATCGGGATTTCCTTTTGTCGAATTGCCGAAATTTTTGAAATATCGTAAAAATCATTGACAAAACGGTGATTATGTGGTATAATACACATAGTTAAAGCATTTAACTAATTAGAGGTATCAGAACAGATGAAAATATTCAACAAAGGCTTCAACTTCCGTCAGGACGGACCGGGAAACAGACTTGTGTACCATCTGCAAGGGTGCAATATGCGCTGTATTTGGTGCTCGAATCCCGAGGGAATGGATATGTGCGCAGGCAAGGATATCCCGATTTCCGTTCTTCTGGACGAGTGCAGACGAAGCAAGGCAATGTTTTTCTCAGGTGGAGGAGTCACCTTCACGGGCGGTGAGGCTACAATGCAGATTGACGAGCTTTGCGAGCTTCTCAGGGCTCTTTCGGAGGACGGAATCCACACGGCAATCGAGACAAACGGCACCTCAAAACGGCTGTCCGAAATTCTGCCATATGTGGACTATCTCATTATGGACTTCAAGCACTACGACAGCGATGCTCTGCGGAAATATACAGGTGTCGGCAACAAGGTAATACGGGAAAATTACGAAAAAAACTGCCGTTCGGGTCGGCAACAGCACATAAGGATTCCGCTGGTTAACGGCATAAACACGGATAACCCCGAGGGCTTTGCACAGTATTTTGCACAGCACGATACGGAAAACACCGTGTTCGAATTTCTCACCTACCACGAATACGGCAAAGAAAAGTGGAAAACCGAATACAAGGTGCAAAACGGCTTTGTGCCGAAGGAAACGGTCAAAAAATTCGTTGAAGTATTTGAAAATTACGGACTTAAAATCATAACAACATAAATTTATCGGGAGGCAAGATTATGCTCGGCATTTACAAAAACGGTCAGATTACCGAAATGGCAAAGGCACTTTACAGAGAAGAAAGAGAAATAAAAAGACTTGACGGCTGGTTTATAGCCAAGGAAACGGAGATGCTTTGTGCTGACAAGTACAAGGACCTTCACCCCGAAATCAGAAAGGCGTATCTTACAAACGAGGTGCTCCGTGCGCTTCCGCTGTCCCTTTCCGACAATGCGATTTTCGTAGGCACACAGAGAGATGCCTTCGCCAAGAGCTATGCTCTTATAAATCCGTCCTTCACGGTTGAGGGCTTCTCGGGCTACTGCGACCCTATGGCGATATACAACGACATCGAGCCCAATGAGGAATTCACCGCCGAAAGAATAGACAGAGTGCGTCAGTATACGGCGAAATCTCCTATGGTGGGTATGCTCAACAAGACCTACGGCGAGGCGGAGAATTATACAAAAGAAGTTCTCTTCTTCGTTGAGCAGGTAACGGGACACGTTATCCCCGATTTCAGACCTGCACTCAAGTACGGTCTTGACGCACTTACGGATAAGCTTCGTGCCGACGGCGGATGGAAGGACCCCTACAACAACGCCTTTATTATCGCTCTTGACGGCGTAAGAATCCTCTGCAGAAGATATATCGAGCTTATCTGCGAAAAGAAAAAGACCGCAAGCGAGGAAAGACTTGCACAGCTTGAGCTTCTTGAAAAGACCCTTACAAAAATTTCCTCCAAGGGTGCGGAAACCCTTTACGAGGCAATTCAGCTTTACCTTCTTCTCTGGGAGGTAATGTGCATAGAGCAGGCTCCCAACCCCTATGCATTCTCCGTAGGTAACGCAGACAGAATATTCGAGCCCTACAGAGGCGACCTTACAAGGGAAGAGGCGGCGGAGCTCTTCAAGCATTTCCTTGTATTTTACAATGTTGGCGACAGAAGCTGGGCTATTTCACAGAATGTACTTGTGGGCGGTAAGGACACGGAGGGCAACGACCTTACAAGCACAATGTCCTACGCAATTCTGGATGCCTACTATGATATGAATCTTCCTCAGCCGATTCTTTCCGTGAAGCTCCACAAAAACACACCCGCAAAGCTTTATGAGGAAATGGGCAGATTCTTCTTCTCGCCCGGTGTTCTTACACCCTCTCTCTTCAACGACGATGCTCTCTTTGAGGTGCTTAAAAATCACGGCATAGACGAGGCGGATATCCCCGACTATTCGGTTGCTGGCTGTCAGGAGCCTCTTATTATGGGTAAGGACAACGGCAACACCACAAACAGCTGGCTTTCACTTCCCAAGGTGCTTGAGACAATACTTATGGACGGCAAGTCCGCAATTACGGGCGATGTTCTCACGGAAAAAACAGAGTACACCCTTGCCAATATAAGAGAAGCCTTCTATGAAAAGCTGGACAAGGTGCTTGACAAGATGGTAGAGGCGGCGAACGGCTGCTCCACAGCACTTTCCGAGCTTAAGGTACCCTTCCTCAGCTGCTTTATGGGCGGTATGGAATACGGAGCGGATATGCGTGACACGGAAAAGCAGGGCACAAAATACAACGGAAGCGGATGCCTTATCCACGGTCTTTCCGTGCTTGCCGATTCCTTTATTGCCATTGACAAATACCTTGAGAAGTATCCCGACAGTGAAGAAACACTTATCAAGGCACTCAAGAATAACTTTGAAAGATACGACGATATAAGAGAATTCCTCCTTTCCTGCCCGAAGTTCGGCAACAACATCGAGGAGGTTGACAATGAGGCAAGGATTATTGCAAACAGAGTTTCCGATATGATAAGAGAAAAGAAGAACTATCTCGGAAATCCCTTCCGTCCCGACTTCTCAACGCCCTCGACACACCTTACCTACGGCTACTGGGTAGGCGCAACTCCCGACGGCAGAAAGAGCCGCGATATGCTCGGCTACGGCGTTGACCCGCTTTACGGCGAGGCATCCAACGGTCTCGGCTTCAGAATGCTTTCCAATATGAAGCTTCCCTTCGAAAAGTTCTGCGGAGGCTATGCATCTCACCTCGGTATCGACCCGAAATATTTCACAAGCGATGACCTTTCGGAAAAGGGCGTACAGTTCAAGGACAATGTTATAAATCCGCTGTTCTTCAATCCTCTTTGCGAGGGTGTATCTCCCTTCTACCTCTATGTAAACGTAACAACTCCCGAAACTCTTCGCAAGGTGCTTGAAAACCCGAAGAAGTACGCTCCGAGCGGTGTATATATTATGAGAATCCACGGAACGTTTGTTAACTTCCTTGACCTTTCACCGGAAATTCAGCAGGACATTATAACGAGATTGGATTTGAAGTCTACTTGTATGTGCTGACTTGGGAGAGGGAAATAGAATTCATAATTCATAATGCATAATGCATAATCGAGGTTGGAAGCTTCGCTTCCTTCAATTGATTTGAGAGAAGGGAAAGATGATATGAAGGCTATAGGGATAGATCTTGGTACAACCAGCGTTTGCGGGGTGGTTGTTGATGCGGAGAGCGGGAAGGTTTTGAAATCCGTTACAAAAAACAGCGAGGCATTTATAGATGGGACTCCCGAGTGGGAGAAGATACAGTCGGTTGATAAGATAATTGATATTGCCACGGGTATTGCCGAGGAGTTTGTTGACGGTGATACTGCGGTTATCGGAGTTACGGGGCAGATGCATGGAATTGTTTATGTGGATGCTGACGGAAATGCGGTGAGTCCGCTTTATACCTGGCAGGACGGCAGAGGGAATTTTCCTTATAAGGGAACTACCTATGCGAAATACCTCGGCGGGTCTACGGGATTCGGATGTGTTACCGACCTTTATAACAGAGAAAACGGAATCCGCCCCGAAAATGCTGTCGGCTTCTGTACTATTCACGACTATTTCGTTATGAAGCTCTGCGGACTGAACAAGCCCATTGTCCACGCAAGCGACGCCGCAAGCTTCGGATGCTTTGACATTGAGAAGTGCGAGTTTACAAACGGACTTGAGCTTTGTGTCACAAGGGATTTTAAGATTGCGGGCGAATATAAGGGAATCCCCGTCAGTGTTGCGATAGGCGATAATCAGGCGAGCGTTTACTCCTGTGCGGGTGAGGGCGACCTGCTTCTCAACTTCGGTACGGGAAGCCAGATTTCCGCTATCACAGACAGAATCATCAAGGGCGAAAATATCGAGACACGTCCCTTCGTTGGGGATAAATATCTGCTTGTAGGTGCGGCTCTCTGTGGCGGAAGGGCTTACTCCATGCTCAAAAGCTTCTATGGTGAAATCCTCGGATATGTCGGAGAATTCGACGAAAAGACGGTCTATGGCATAATGGATAAAATGCTTGAGAAGGAAACCACAACGCCCATTGTTGCCGATACAAGATTCGCAGGCACAAGAGCGGACAGCAGTATCACGGGAAGCCTTTCGGGCATCACAACGGAAAACTTCAACCCGTCCGCACTTACAAAAGCGGTGCTCTGCGGTATGGTGGACGAGCTTTACAATATGTTCGCTCCCGCGGGAATAAGCTTCAGCGGTCTTGTCGGCTCGGGTAACGGTATACGCAAGAATCCCGCACTTGTAAAAATCGCCGAGGAAAAATTCGGTATGAGGATGACAATTCCCGAGCATCTTGAGGAGGCGGCTGTCGGTGCGGCTATGTTTGCTCTTGAGGCAAAGGCGAGATTATAAAACTGTAAAACACGAAAGGGTAAAATTATGATAAATCAGCCGATATTTTTTGAAAGAAACAGAGTAGGCAGAGTATATACGGGCGGTAAGCTCTTCGGTGACTTCCTCGGTGACGAGCCGGTGGACGGATACCTTCCGGAGGAATGGGTTGCCTCTGCGGTTGTTGCCAACAATAAGGTTATGAGAAGCCCCAGAGAAGGCGTTTCGCAGATTCTCGGAAGCGATATGTTCTTTGACGAGCTTCTGGAGAAGTACCACGATGAATGCCTCGGTAAGGACGGTGTTTTCAGAATACTTGTAAAATACCTCGACAGCGCAATAAGACTCCCTGCGCAGGCTCATCCCGACAAGGCGTTTTCGAGAGAATACTTCAACTCCGACTACGGCAAAACGGAAAGCTGGCTCATCCTCGCAACAAGACCGGGCGCACGAATCTACTTCGGCTTTAAGGACGGCGTTACCGAGGAATCCTTCAGAAAGGCAATCGAGGACAGCGAAACGGATCAGGACGCAATGGAGCGCCTTATGGAATATGTTGAGCCGAAGGTGGGCGATGTGTACTTCGTTCCCGCAAAGACGGTGCACGCAATAGGAGCGGGCTGTCTCATCCTTGAGGTGCAGGAGCCTACCGACTTCACAATCCAGCCCGAGCGCTGGTGCGGTGAATATAAGCTTTCGGATAAGGAAATGTACATCGGTCTTACAAAGGACCAGGCGGTTTCCTGCTTCAATTTCGAAAAGGCACCCGATACAAAGCTTATTCCCGAGGTGGTTTCCGAAAAGGACGGCGTAAAGCTTGAGAAGCTCATTTATGAAAAGCATACCGATTGCTTCGTTATAAACAGAATCACCGTAAACGGCGGAAAGCACACCCTTTGCGTAAAGGACAGCTACGGCGTTTATATCGTTACCGAAGGAAACGGTAAGATTGTCGGTGACGGCTATGAAAAGGATATCAGGAAGGGCGATTACTTCTTTATGCCTCTTTGCCTTATGGGTAAGTTTGCCGTTACGGGAAATGTGGAAATAGCGGAATGCTATTGATTTCCGTGTAAGTAAAAATTGCATAATTAAAGCCTTGACTTCGGTTTCCCAAAAGTCAAGGCTTTGTTTTTTATTGCTCTTCACGAATAAAATCGCTGTTTCCCACAAGAGCGGAAAGTCTGTCAAGCACCGCTTTTTTGTCTGTGTAGCGGACTCTCACCTTTATGATGTCGCCCTCGTGAAGCCGCTTTTCGCCGTCGTTAAAGCAGGCATCTCTGTAGTCGGTCTTGTGCTCCACGGAAAGAACAACGCAGAAGTATGGCCACATTACATCGCGGACGGTTTTACCGCAGACAAAGCTTTTACGGCTGACCGTCATTGTGTAGTATTCCGTCTCGAAGCAGAGATTTCTGTTCTGCTTTCTCACCGTGTGCTCAAGCACCGTGTCGTAGAAGGACTCCTGAGCGAGGATTTCCGTTATGATGTTTACCGTAAATACGGCAATGGAAACGTAGAAAAAGTCGGTAAAGCTTCCCGTAAGCTCGGCAAACAGCACGCAGGCGGTGAAGGGAGCTCGCAGAGTACCGCCGAGGAAGGCACACATTCCGAGAAGTATCGTTGCGGAGGCATATTCACTCGGGAAGCCGAGATAAATCATAAGCTCAGTTGCAACAGCGCCCGCAAGAACGCCTATTGCAAGGGTCGGAATAAAGATACCGCCCGTCGCTCCGCAGTCCGTTACAAGAAGCATCATGGCAAGTCGGAGTGCAAAGATTGCGAGTAGAAACAGAAGAGTCTTGTCCTCGTGGATGATTTCCTCTATTATGTGATGACCGCTGTAAATGCCCTCGTTGAAGAAGAGCCCCATTGCGGCAACGATTACGAAAATGATTATAAGCTTTGCTGTGGGAGAAACAACTCCGCTTGCGAATCTCGAGAATCTCTTGAAAAGGGCAAGGGACTTGTCGAAAATTCCAACCGCAACGGCAATGATTATTCCGCCGAGTATAAGATATCCCACGTGGGAAAGCTCGAAGTCGGACTTTATGGAAAAGCCGAAAAGACTCGGACTTATTCCCGCAAGAGTGCAAAGTGCTCTGTTGACAACCGTCGAGCAGACAATTGATGCGGAAACAGCCATAACAAGCATAGGCGTAAATCTTCTGTGAATCTCCTCGAGAGTAAAGAGCATCGCAGAAAGGGGAGCACCCGTAGCCACGGCAAAGCCCGCACCCGCACCGCCGGACATAACATATCTGTCAATGGCGAGTCTGTTTTTTGTCTTTTTTGTGCATATCCCTCCGAGACAGGTGCCTATAAGCACCGCAGGACCTTCACTTCCCACGGGGACACCGCAGAAAAAGCTGATGAAGCTTCCGATAACCGTACCGATAAGCGTGCTCAGTGCACGGAAGGGGAGAAGTCCTCGCATAATGCCCTCGCTTCGTGGAATACCGCCACCCTTGACCTCGGGGAGTTTCTTATGGAGATAAGCCATTGTGAGCGCAAGCAGAACGGCAACTGCAAACACGGCGATAACCCGCAGAGCCGAAGATTTTGACACGGAATAAAGATACTGCGAAACATCCTCAATATATCTAGAGGCGTATCTGAAAAGAAAAATCACAGCCCCCGTAACGCATCCGCACAGAGCACAAATCAGGATGCAGGGCAGGGAGCCTGACAAATAGTCGATATAGTCGTATTTTTTCAATATAGTAAACCTTCTTTTGTTTTTTGCGAAAGATATTATAAACCCGAAAATGCAATTTGTCAACCGCAAAGATGGGAACTGCTTGTTTTTTATGCCGTCTTTACAGAGTGCGGTTGCCGTTGATTTCGTCTATGAATTCAAGTTTTTTTGCTGTAATTTCAGCCCACGCGGGAGAAAATCCGCTCTTGACGGCATTTCTTGCGGAGGCTATGTTTGACCACGCACAGCAGTAAAAGGGCACCTTTCCGAGAGCGAAAATCTCTCTTGCAAGCGAGGTTGTCAGTGTGCAGGCAAGACCTCTTCGTCTGTATTCGGGAAGAACATCAATGCCGATCTGCCACATATCCTCACAGTCTGCGGAAGCACCTGCAAGAGCTATAAGCTTTCCGTTGTCGTATGCACCGACGGCAATTTTGTCAAGATGACTTCTCTCGCGGCAGAGTGCGTTGCTCCATTCGGGCGTATACAAATCTGAAAAATCGTCGGGAGTGAGCACCTTAAGGGTGTAATCGCATTGGAATACGGGCAGATTTTCCGATGTCGGAAGCCAGTACTCCGCCATAAAGCAGACATCCGCACCTCTTTTGCGAAGAGCATCCGAAAGAACGTGAATATTCGGCGTTTCGAAAAGATGATAGGGTGTGTAGCTGTTGATATATTTATCGGCAATATCGCAAAGCTCCTCTGAGGCACTTGCAACAACGCCGTTTCCGTATGTTGTTATGTCAAGGATAAAGGGCAGGGAGAGATATTTTCTCGCTCTTTCGTCCTTTTTTGATTTTACGACCTTGTTTTTACCGCTTTCAAAGTCGGCCTTGTCGCATCCGCTGTCTATGGCGGACTGTTCCATTGCGATGTCAAGTATCTGTCTGTATGTCATAGCTTTTTACCTTTCGGTTTGTTTGGGGATATTATACTACAAAAGGCTCTTTCTGTCAATATTATGTCCCCCGTGGGAAAAACAAGGAAAATTCATCGGATATTTAGTAAAATATGATATATATTATCTTATTTTGCTATTGACTTTACGGTAAAAATAGTGCATAATTATAATGTATATATATCTGCGAATTTTTCTTTTTATATAATTTTATACCAATGAGAGGATTTTTACATGAAAAAATTAAGCCGTATACTTATTCTGATGCTTACAATGATGCTCACCACAGGTCTTTTTGCCCTTGCCGCAGAGGAGGAAACGGACGACAGAAGCATAATCACGCTTGACTTCCCCGACTACGCCAACGGCATAGTAAACGGCACAAATTCCGCTTCTCTCCAAAAGACAACCCTCGACGGCAGACGTGTTGTTGAGATTACTCCGAATCCTTCGGGAACGGGTGCGAAGTATATTTCCGTTGACGGCTTTTCCTACTCATCCGCGGGAATAGACCTTCGTAAATACCACTATGTCGCATATGAGTATTACTACAAGTCGAAAAATCCGATGAGGGTCCGTATGGAAGCGGATATTCTCACAAACGGAAATGTGGTTACAAAGAGAATCTACGGCACGGCTCCCCGAATACTCAAGGCAAATCAGTGGGATATTATGCTTTTTGATTTTACGGAGGTAGAGAAATATCTGAATCCCGAGGCGACAAACTACAACCTTAAGCAGATGCATTTCCGTCCCTTCGGCACAACATCGAGACTTTCCGTGCTTTCCGCAGACGACAGATTTTACGTAAGCAAGATAATCTTCTTTGCGGAAAAGCCCACACTCAACTACAGAAACGCATTCCTTGACGGCTACGAGGACGGCACCTTCAAGCCCGGTAAGGTCGTAACAAGAGCGGAAATCTGCAAGATGGTTGCATCCTGCATGGCAGGTGAGGACAGCATTTCGGGAACTCCCGATTTTGATGACGTAAAGGGCGACGAATGGTTTGCAAAATACGTAGGCTTCCTTCAGGAAAGAGGCTATCTCGACTTCTTCGGAGACAAGCTTTACCCCGATAAGACGGTAAACCGCTCGGAATTTGCAAAGCTTATAATAAATACGGGTATCGTCGCTAATCTGGACGGTGCATTCAATCCGGATAACGGTACCGTTTTCCCCGCAAAGGATACGGACGAGCTTACAAGAATAGATGCCGCAATGATACTCAATCAGCTTCGCGGTGCGCTTGTTGATGAGGATGATATTCCGGGTGATATTTTCATTCTTTATCTTGATGTTGAAAGAACAAGCCCCTATTTTGCGGAAATTGCCGAGGCATCCTTCGACCATGCATCGGACGATTCGGGCAAGTGGACCTTTGCCTGCCAGAATCCCATTGATATGCTTATAGAAAAGCTCGGCGAGGGCTTCCTTTACGACACAGAGGCGGGCGATGCGAAGGTACTTGAGCTTGATGTGCTTGAAGAGCAGAGAATAAACGATATAAGACTGACTCAGAGTATGGATATATCCGGAATCAAGGGCAAGAAAATATATGTTTCCGAAAGAGGCGACGACTCCAACGACGGCTCTGAGGATTATCCCGTGCGTACCATCACAAAGGGTAACAGTATGGTAAAGAGCGGCGATGTGCTTCTTCTCGAGCGAGGCGGTCTCTGGCGTGAGAGATTTACTGCGGTTTCGGGCGTTACATATACCGCATACGGCTACGGCAATAAGCCCAAGATTTACGGCTCTCCCGAAAACGCCGCATACCAGAACAAGTGGGTGCTTGACTACGAGGACAAGGAAACGGGCGCACTCATCTGGAAATTCTACCGTGAAGACCTTCTTGATGTCGGTACGCTTGTATTCAACGACGGCGAGGGCTTTGCGATGAAGGAGGTACCTTCTTGCGTTGGTGGTGATTTCTATGTAAGAGGTCAGGAAAATCTTCCCGTTGACCAGCGTACACCCTACGACTACAAGGTTCAGCTTGACAAGGACCTCGAATTCTTCCACGCGGCAAATTCGGTTGTTACAAAGAACTCCACTATCGGCGACTATATTGATATTACAAAATCCGTAGGACCTCTTTATCTCAGATGCGACAGCGGTAACCCCGGTAAGGTATTCTCCTCCATCGAGCTTAACACAAGAGGCTCCTGCATTGCCGCGAGGGATAATGTAACCATTGATAACCTCTGCCTTATGTACACGGGCGTACACGGAATTTCCGCAGGTACAATCAAGAATCTTGTGGTTACAAACTGCGAGGTAGGCTGGATAGGCGGCTCCATTCAGGGCTATACCGCCAATGGCAACACAAAGCGTACCGCAACAAGACTCGGTAACGGTATCGAGGTTTACGGCGGATGCCAGACCTATATCATAGACAATTGCTACATTTACCAGTGCTATGATGCGGGCGTTACACATCAGTATTCTCAGCTCTCCAAGGGCGAATGCATAATGAACGACGTAACCTACTCCAACAACGTAATTACCGAGTGCGTATACAGCATAGAGTACTTTTTGAGTACGGACGACGAGGAAATATACACCCGTGAGGGCAACAACATCCTCTTTGACTCCAACCTTATGAGAAGAGCGGGCTTCGGCTTCGGCTCATTCCGTCCCGACGGACACAACCAGAGACACATCCGCTCCAGCGACAGAAACAATCCCTTCAACAACTACAGAATAGTAAACAATATTTTTGACCGCTCCGTATACCAGCTTATCGGTGCAATCACGGACAGAGCCGAATGGACACCCGAGCTTTCCGGCAATACCTACATTCAGGGCGTCGGCAACGGCTTCTATTCCTTTGCGTACTTCGGCTCGGCAAATATGAAGCTTGATGCTCCCGAGCTTGCAAAGAACATACTGAAGGACAAGACGGCAGAGATTTATTTCGTGGAATATATTCCTTACTATGTTTATGAGTATCCCGAGATGAAGAAGTATCCCGTTACGGATAGTGACAGGAAGTAAATTTGAAATTCGGAATTCGGAATAAAGACCTCCAAGACCATTTACGGTCTTCGCGGTCTGGGAATTCGGAATTGAGGTTGATTGCTTCGCAATCTTCATTTGAATTTAAATTATACACATAGGGGTGTTGGTTATGGTATTTGATTTTGAGAAGGCTAAAGTAAAAATTGCCGAGCTTGATGTTATTGAGGAAAAGAGAATTGCGGAAATCCGCGGTACAGAGAGTGATTATTCGGGCGTTACGGGGACACTTTATTATGTTTCCGCAGACGGCGATGATGCCAATGACGGTCTTTCGGAGAATGCTCCTCTTAAGAGTATAAGAGCGGCTACGGTTAAGGCTAAGGACGGGGACGGTATCCTTCTTCGCAGGGGCGATATGTGGAGAACTCCCTTTACGGCAAGATCGGGAGTTACATATTCCGCCTACGGCAAGGGTGCAAAGCCGATAATCTGCGGCTCTCCCGAGAACGGTGCAGACCCCGAAAAGTGGTTCCTCGTTTACGAGAACAAGGAAACGGGCGCACTTATATGGCAGTACTACGATACCGGTCTTACAGACATCGGTGCGATATTCTTCAACGGCGGTGAGTGCTACGCAAAGAAGGAGCTTCCCTCCTGCGACGGAAAGACCTTCGTTTGCAGATATGACAAAACAAAAATATACGACTACCGCGAGGCACTCGATGCCAACTTCAAGTATTTCCACGCGGCAAACTCCATTGTTACGGGAAAAGAGATAAACGCTCAGGTCGCAACCGGTCCTCTTTACCTCAGATGCGATAACGGTAACCCCGGTAAGGTGTTTGATTCCATCGAGTTCAATGTAAAGACCCACGGCATAAGAATCGGAGGTAACGATATCACAATCGACAACCTTTGCATAAAGCACGCGGGAGCACACGGTATTTCCGCGGGTACTGTCAGAAATCTTATCGTTAAAAACTGCGAAATCGGCTGGATTGGCGGCTCAATTCAGGGCTATAACGCCAATGCCTCCAAGGGTAACCACGCAACTCGCTTCGGCAACGGCGTTGAGGTTTACGGCGGATGCGATAATTATGTGATTGACAACTGTTATATCTATCAGTGCTACGATGCGGGCGTAACCCATCAGTACAGCTTCCATTCAAGAAGCAATTGCCGTATGGAGCATATAAGATACACAAACTGTGTGCTTGTTGATAACGTATATAACATTGAATACTTCCTCTCAACAAATCCCGAATTCGAAAGATGCGGAGACGACATTCTTTTCGAGAACACAATCTGCAGAAGAGCGGGCTTCGGCTTCGGCTCTGACAGACCCGACGGACACAATCAGGAAAATATCCGCTCGGGAACCACGGGTGTATCAAACAATCCCTTCACCAACTACAGAATAAAGAATTGCATATTCGACAGAAGCGTATACGACAACGTTCAGCTCAACTGTCCCGATGAAAAGCATCACCCCAAAATGGAGGGTAACACCTACATTCAGGGCGTGGGCAACCGCTTCGGCGTATTCGGTGCGACCTCATATATGACGGATGAAAACACCGAGGATGTTGTAAGAAATATTATGGGCGACAAGAGTGGCGAGGTTTACTTTACGGAAAATATTCCCTATTACGAATACAAGTGCTTCTGCAACAAAACCGCAGAGGTAACGGACGAGGACTATGTCGAAAGGCTCAAGCCCCGCAAGGACGAGGCTCCCGAAAGCCGTGAGGTTTTCCCGCCCTTCTATATAAGAAGCGTAAACGCGGGCGATATCTGTGCCGCATACCGCCCTTGCGAAAGAGTGGAAAAATGCGAGGAAAACGGCATGAAGTACATTCATATAACTCCCGAAAAGCATCCCTCATATATGCTCCTTGACTGTATGAGCCTTCCCGAAGCACCGCTTACGGACGCCAAGGTTTACTTCAAGGTGCTTATGCGCTCCAACACGGTAACCGAGCCTGCGGCAAGGCTTTATTCCATGAAGGACATATACGGCACGAACAGCGGAGGCGGCTCGGGCACCTCGATAAATTTCGTTACGGATGACGGAAGGTGGACGGAAGCCGTAATCAGAGCGGTAGCCTCCGACGAGTCCGCAAGCTTTGCACAGATTCATCTTTACTACTGCGGTACGGTTACGGGCGAGGACTTCTTCGATAAGGACGGAAAGCCGATAAATCCCGACGTATACTACGACATTGCGGCGTGGGCGGCGTTCCCCAATCTTGAGTCCGCAAAGCAGTTCAATCTTAAAGAAAATATATAACATAAAGAAAAGGGGTAATACCGAAAGGTACTACCCCATAATTTTGGAGAGAGTATGACATTTCCCGAATATAAGGAAAAATACGGAATAAGACTTAACGACAGCCAGAGTGAAGCGGTCCTTCGTACAGAGGGCAACACGCTTCTTCTTGCCGTGCCCGGAAGCGGAAAGACAACGGTTATAGTGTCAAGGCTCGGCTATATGATAAAGTGCCTCGGTGTGCCGTATTCGTCAATACTCACTCTTACCTACAGTGTTGCCGCCTGCCGTGATATGAGGGAGAGATATATCTCGTATTTCGGTGACGAAGGTGTTCCTCAGTTCAGGACAATTCACGGCATTTGCGCAATAATCATAAAAGAATACGAAAGAATAAAGGGCACGACCGCCTTTGAGCTTTTCGACGGCGAATGCGGCGAGAGCGAGCTTCTTTCCGAGTGCTTCAGAGCCGTCACGGGCAAATTCCCCGAAACGGGAGATATATCCGAAATTATGACCGCAATGACCTATGTTCGCAATATGATGCTTGACATAAGTGAAATTTCCTCACACACCGACATAAAATGCGATGTTGTGGCGGTAGCCCGTGCATATTTTGCCGAAAAGCGCAAAAGAAGGCTTATGGACTACGACGACCAGCTTGAGTTTGCACTTAAAATACTGAAGCTTCACCCCGAAATCCTTGACTCCTTCAGACGAAGATACCCATACATAAATGTTGACGAAGCGCAGGATACATCAAAAATTCAGCACGAAATAATAAGACTTCTCTCAAGCGGTAACCTCTTTGTGGTAGGTGACGAGGATCAGAGCATCTACGGCTTCCGTGCGGCGTATCCCGAGGCTCTGCTTTCATTTGAGAAGGCCTATGACAATGCGAAAATCCTCTTTATGGAGCAGAATTTCCGAAGCACGGGCTATATTATAAAGCGCGCCTCCCGACTTATATCAAACAACCGAGAACGCCGTGAAAAGCATATGTATACCGAAAGACCTGACGGCAAGGACATAGAAACGGTGGGCTTCCCCACAAGAGCCGACCAGTACGGCTGGATTTGCAATATTGCCAAAGATGTTGTAAAGGACACCGAAACCACAGCGGTGCTTTTCCGTAACAACGACTCCGCACTTATCATTATAGATAACCTTGAAAAGCAGAAAATCCCCTATCGCTACCGAGAGGCGGACTGTCCCTTCTTTGAGCACAGAGGAGTTTCGGACATACTGATGCTTCTTGATGCGGTATACGGTGGAAGCAAGGAGAGCTTTGCAACGGTAGCCAAAAGGCTCGGCTGTGGCTTTACCGATTCGGATATTACCAAAATAACGGAATACGCAAGGAGCGAGGGCAAAAGCATTTCCTTTGCCATGCGTGAGTGTATATCTCAGAGCGACGAGCGCTACAGAAGGGTGTACGAGCTTTCGGGTGCTATGGAGCGCGCGTCAAGGACAAGGGTTTCGGACGGCATTTATATGCTTTGCAGAAACACAAGCTTTGCAAGATTTCTTGACTTGCGCTTCCCCGATATTGACATCAAAATCGGAATTCTTACGGTGCTTGCCTCCGATTGCGGTGGCAAGTCTGCCTTTGACAAAAAGCTTGAATTCCTGCGTGAGGTAACAAGAAAGGGCAGAAGCCCCGAGGGAAATGCGATAATACTTTCCACGGTGCATTCCAGCAAGGGACTTGAGTACGACAATGTAATAATAATCGACGTCCGCGACGGAGAATTCCCCTCCGTTGTAAACCCCGCAAGAGCACAGAAGAACGAAATCGCAACCCTTGAGGAGGAGCGAAGGCTCTTTTACGTCGCCGTGACAAGAGCGAGAAAAAGTGTCAGAATAACCGCCTACGCCTCCGACTTCAACAGCAGAACAAGTCCCCGCTCCACCTTTGTTTCCGAGCTTATGCGATATGATGCAAGTCTCTTTGAGTCATCACGGAAGGATACGGAAAAAGGGGCATCCTTCTTCGGAAAGGGTAAAAAAACGGATATATCGCAGCTTTCGGCAGGAAAATCCGTAATTCATAGAAGATACGGAGAGGGCGTTATAAAGGAAATTACGAGAGATAAATGCACTGTTTCCTTCGGTGATGGTACCGAGAAAAGCTTTTCGCTGTCAACGGCGGTTTCTTCGGGGTTTATATCCTTGAAAAAATAAAATTACGGTGTGTCGGATTATGCGAGAACACACCGTTTTTGCTTTTAATTCTTTTTTGCCCGCGGAGAACAGCCGAAGGTTTCTTTGTAGGCTCTGTAAAAGGATGAGTAATCTGTAAAGCCGTATTTTTCGGCGGCTCTGCCCGGTGGCATTCCTTCTGAAATATCCTTGTTTGCGCAGAATATTTTCCGCTGTGTAATATATTTGCGAAGTCCGATGTGCATTACGTTTGAAAATACATTCTGGACATATGATTTTGAAAGAAACAGCCTTTTTGCAATATATTCGGCGTTTAGTAGTTCCGTGATATTTTCGTTTATAATATCAATAATATCATCGACCTGCTTGTGGCGAAAAGGTGCGGAATCGGTTGTTTTTCTGGGGAGGTAGCTTATATAAACAAGAAGCTCCTGAATAAGAAGCGAGGCGCATTTTTTAAAGTCATCGTTCGAGTAATTTTCGTGGTAGAAATCCAGCCTTGTGAAGAAACCGCAAAGCTCGGAGTTGTCACGAATATTTATAATATGCGGCTCGGAGAAAATTCTGTTATATATGCTCTCGGAGATGATCGCTCTGTCAAAACCGATGACGTAGTTTTCGTAAGGGCTTCCGCTTTTTGGAATGAGATAATGATATTTTGTATCGGGAATAAGGAGTAAATCATATGGATGCGGGCTGTAGAGTGTGCCGTCTATATTAAAATCCGCAGTGCCGGAGATGAAAAGAAGTATTTCGCAGTATGTGTGGGTATGGTTGTTATAGTTACTGCCGTCGGGACATTCCGCAAGCTTATGGGAAATCTCATAAAAGCCGTTTTTTATGCTTTCCTTGAACATTTTATCACCTCCGGGAGATTATAGCATAAAATAGTAGAAAATGCAATATATACGGTAAAAATTTGTATTGTATATTAAAATTTGTTGTGATATAATGAGTTTGTAGAGCAAACTCAATGAATTGCCTTCGGCGTGAATTGAAATCTACTATTTCATGAATTGAGCACTATGGCTCATGAATTGTGCTAACGCACATTAAAAGGCAATTCAATTCATGGAGCGAAGCGAGAATTCATGGCTTTAGCCAATTCATGACAACGGAGTTGTCAATTCATAAAAAATGGTGAGCATCTGGATCAGTCACTGATTCTATAATGAAATCAATGCAGGAAATTTCAAAAAGGAGATTCTTTTATGAAAAAACTAAGAGTAGCTATAATTGGACAAGGCAGAAGCGGTCGTGACATCCACGGTGCATATTTCAAGTCCGAAATGAACGAAAAATACGAGGTTGCGTATATCGTTGAAAAATCCGAATCGAGAAGAGCCAAGGCACAGAAGGAATTCGGCTGTACCGTGCTTTCCGATGTGTCCGAGCTTTACGACAAGAAGGACATCGACCTTGTGGTGAATGCCTCATTCTCACAGATGCATTACGCAATAACAAAGGATTTGCTCTCCCACGGGTTCAACGTGCTTTGCGAGAAGCCATTCGGAAGAACTGTGTACGAGGGTATGGACCTTATAAATACCGCCAAAGCAAACGGAGTTACCGTTACCGCATTCCAGCAGTCACTTTATGCCCCCGACTTCACAAAGGTCAAGGAGCTTATTGCGTCGGGTAAAATCGGCAAGGTGCTGGAGATATGCATAAGATATCAGAGCTTTGCAAGAAGATGGGACTGGCAGACTCTTCAGAGCTTCTGTGCGGGTACTGTCTACAATACGGGTCCTCACCCCATCGGTCAGGCACTTTCGCTTCTCGGCTGGGACGATAATGCAAGGGTTGTGTTCAGCTCGCTCTCTACCGCAATTACAAGCGGAGATGCGGAGGACTATTCCAAAATTATCATCTCAACTCCGAACGGTGCATTTGCCGATATCGAAATGACAAGCACCGACGGATTTGCCGACGGCTACAGATTCAAAATCATCGGTACAAAGGGAAGCATCAAAATTCAGGGCTCGGAATACTTTGTAAAGTACCTCGATACGGACAAGGTCGCTCCCGTGCCTCTTGACAGATGTCCGCTCTCAGATGCGGAGGGCAATCCCATGTACTGCGGTGAAAAGCTTGATATCACAGAGGAAAGCGGAAGCTTTACGGGAAGCTCCTTCGACAGTGCGGTGGATAAGTTCTACACAATGCTCTACGGCACTCTTGCAGAGGGAAAGCCTCTTGAAATCACGCCCGAAATGGCAACCAAGGTTGTAGGTATTATCGAAAAGTGCCATGCGGATAATCCTCTTTGCGTAAGGTTTGATGATACCGTTGAATATCCAAACTAATATATATTAGAAAAAGGAGATTGAAATGTACAAGGTTGCAATACTCGGTGTGGAAAACTCCCACGCGGTAACGTTTCTTGAAGAATATAAAGAGGGTAACCCTTACGGTATAGAGGTTGTCGGAATATACAGCTGTGAAGAGCAGGCTGTAAAGGAGCTTTCCGAAAGGTTTGGGGTTTCGGTAATGGAGGACTACGACAGTCTTGCGGGAACCGTTGACGGCGTTATTATTACCGCAAGACACGGAGATAACCATTATAAATATGCAAAGCCCTACATAAAATACGGCATTCCCATGATGATTGACAAGCCCATTACCTGCAACGAGAAGGATGCCGAGGACTTTATGGCGGAGCTTTGTGAAAACGGCGTAAAGGTGTGCGGAGGCTCGATTGTTCCCCTTGCTGAAGCGACGGGTGAGCTTTCCGATGTTGTGGAAAACAAGACACTCGGAGATGTTCTCGGTGGCAATATATGCTGTCCCGTTTCGCTTGTGAACAACTACGGCGACTTTTACTTCTACAGCCAGCATCTTGCGGAATCAATGCTGAAAATATTCGGCTACAATCCGATTTCCGTGTATGCCGTAAAAAGAGAAAACGGCGTTTCCGCTATCGTAAAATATCCCGACTTTGATGTTACCGCTATTTTTGCTGAGGGCGGATACAAAACCTATAACGCTGCTGTTTTCGCTAAAAACGGAAGCTGTGTAAGGGTACTTGACTATTCCGGCAAAAGCTTTGCAAAAAGATTTTACGATATTCTCCGAGGTGTGGACGATGGTGATGATTACAATCTTTTCATAAAGCCCGTGTACCTTATCAATGCTGTTATGCGCTCGTATGAGAGCGGTAAATGGGAAACAATATAACTAATAATTATTAAGAGGACGACAATGAATATACTCTTCTACGGCTTCCGCCACGGTCACATCGAAGGACTTTACAAAATGGCGAAGTCCTGCGCCGACATAGAAAAAATATACTGCATAGAGGATGACGAGAATGCAAGAAAAACCGCCTTTGAAAAGCTTGGAATCGAGTTCTGCGATAAGACATTCGAGGATGCTCTTGCCACACTCCCGATTGATGCGGTTGCCATAGGCACAAAATACGGCGAAAGGGGAAGTGCCGTCATAAAATCCCTTGAGAGCGGAAAGCACATTATTGCGGATAAGCCCATATGCACATCCCTTTGCGAGCTTTCGAAAATACGAGAGCTTTCCGAAGAGAAAAACCTCAAGGTTGGCTGTATGCTCGACCTTCGCTATATGCCGACGGCAATTACGGCAAAAAGGATATACGAGAGCGGAAAATACGGTGAGCTCTGCAATATTTCCTTCGACGGTCAGCACTGCATTGACTACGCCAACCGCCCGGCGTGGTATTTTGAAGAGGGTATGCACGGCGGAACGGTGAACGACCTCGGAATCCACGGTGTTGACCTTGTACGGCACATTTTCGGTCTTGAATTTATCAAAACCGACTTTGCCGAGGTAAGGAATAAGTACGCATACAAGACCCCCGATTTCAAGGACTGTGCAATGTTTGTCTGCACTCTCGAGGGCGGAGCGAAGGTTATGGCGGATGTGTCCTACAGTGCTCCCGCAAATCAGAGCGCACTTCCCACATACTGGCAGTTCAGATGCTGGCTTGAAAGGGGAATGATGACCTTCTCATGGAATGATGACTCGGTTACGGTATACGATACCGACGGAAATGTTCTGAAAATCAAGGGCGAGACAAGCAAATCAACCTACCTTGATGACTTCATAGCTGAAATACGAAGCGGCGACAGAGCCTTCACGGACAGCGTTCTGAGGTCAACCGAGACCTGCCTTGAGATTCAGAAAAAAGCGGAATAAATACAGAAAAAGGCGTGTACGGAAAATACACGTCTTATTTGTTTTTCTCCCCTGCGTTGTAGCTGTCGCTTTTCAGGTGTATTACCAGCTCCTCAAGGGATGATGCAATTCCGAGTGTGCATAAGGCGGCACAGTAGGGGGTGAGGAAGCTTCCGTTTATAAGGTAAGGCACAAAGAAAACGGCGAGCGTTGATGCCTTGTTCAGGAGAGTATGAAGCGATGCAAAACGCCCGAATTTCAACGCCGCAACGAGATACGCCGCGAGCCTCAAAGCCGCATAAATTCCCACGGAAATCCATATAAAAATCGGAAGCCTTGCCCAGAGAATCGGGAACAGCCTTGTTATCATAGCGGAGTAAAATATGATGTCCGATGCGCTGTCAAGCCTTGAGCCGAATTCGCTGACAGCTCCCAGTTTTCTTGCCATAAAGCCGTCAAGCACGTCGGAAATTCCCGATAGCGTGTACACAACGAAGAACACAGATGAGAGCGGTGGCGTAAAAAAGAGGCACAGTGCACCTATTATTCGCACGGCGGTAATGTAATTTGGGATTGACTTCAAAATTGTGCCTCCTTCGCTTTATTTTTAAAAAAGCATTGACTTTACGGTGCGTTCCGTAGTAAAATAACAGAAGTACAGAAGAATTTTTGGGGGAGATTATATGAAAATCACCGTACTTGCGGAAAACACAAGCAAGAGGGAAAGCATCGGATGCGAGCACGGACTTTCCCTTTTTATAGAGACGGAAGAAGCAAGCATCCTTTTCGATATGGGACAGACGAATCTCTTCTCGGAAAACGCAAGGAATCTGGGAATTGACCTTGCAAGCGCAGATTTTGCCATTCTTTCCCACGGACACTACGACCACGGCGGAGGACTTACTGAGTTTCTTCGGATAAATCAAAAAGCCAAGGTCTATTTAAGCCGTGACGCCTTTATGCCACACTACAACGGCACGGAGAAATATATTGGTCTTGATACGTCCCTTTCGCAAAACGGCAGGCTGATTTTCACTCATTCGGAAGTTAGTATATGCAAAGGGATAAGGCTTTATCCCGCCGCGGAAAACATTACCGACAAATTTTCAAGTGCGGGTCTTACGGTGCTTGAAAACGGAGAATTCCTCCCGGAGGATTTCCGCCACGAGCAGTACCTTGAAATCACCGAAAGGGGCAGAAAAATCCTTTTCAGCGGCTGCTCCCACAGAGGAATAACCAATATTATGGCTTCCTTCCGTCCGGATATTCTTGTCGGAGGCTTCCATTTTTCAAAAATCACGGATGAAGATACTCTTTCGGAGTATGCGGATTTCCTATCAAGGTTCGACACGGATTTTTATACCTGCCACTGTACGGGCGAGGAGCAATTCCGTTTCCTTTCGGAGAAAATGCCGGGACTTTACTATCTCGGTGCGGGGGACAGCATAGAAATCTGAAAGTCAATAAAGTTGCATAAATACCACGATTTAGTGGCTTCCAACAGGCATAAAAGGATGATATAATATAACTTGATAAATCGGTATCAGGATTGGAGAGTATTATGAAAAGCATAAGAAAACCGAAAATCGGACTTTTACTTATAGGCTCGCCGAGATTCAAAAGCCTCGGTGACGGAACAAGGGACGGCAAATACGCAGACAGAAAGCTTATCGAGGCGGACAGAATCAAGGCGGAGATAGGCGATGAATGCGAGATTATTTTTGACGAGGTTGTATACGATGCGGAGTCCGCAAGAAGAACGGTCAAAATCTTTCGCGAAAAGGGCGTTGACTGTGCCGCGGCAACCTTTCTTTCCTGGGCGGAGGATGCTCCGTGGATAAACTTTCTGCAGGATATCGGGGACTTGCCTCTGTTGTATTTCTCCATAGTCCGTGAGGAAATCCCCTACGAAACAAGCTTTGACGAAAGCGATTTTGTAGACTTCCTTTCCTGCGGCTCGATGGTGGGCTTCCTTGAGGGCTCGGGCGACCTTAAGAGATATTACGGCGACAAGGGCAATATTTTCCTTGGCTCGCTTTGTGAATGTGCGGAAAAAATCCGCAGCTTTGCAAGAGCATCAAGAGCGAAGGCAATGCTCCGCAATTCCACGGTGAGCCTTCTTTCTTGCTATAACGAGGTTATGTGGTCAACCTATGTCGATCCGTATAACATATTCAAAACCTTCGGAGCAACGCTTCATTTTCTCTCTATAGCAGAGCTTGTGGACTGTATAGACAAGGCGGACGACGGAGAGATGGAGGAAATCTGCAGAAGCTTCCTTGAAAAATACAGACACGACGATGACCTCGACTACGAAAAATTCAAGGCATCCGTAAGAGCAAGCTTTGCCATGGAGGAGCTTGCAAAATCAAAGGACACCGACCTTCTTGTCCTTAACGACGTTGACAGAGTGCTCTTTGAAAAGGTGGGACTCCGCCCCGGCTTTTACCCCACAAGGGACAGCATCGAGCTCTGCTGTGTCCCCGAGGGCGATATCGGTGCGGGACTTGCAACCTATATTCTGCACCTTGTTTCGGGAAATCACGTCAACTTCATCGAGCCGTTCTATATAGACAAAAAGAACAACTCCGTTTCCTGCGGTCACGCGGGGCCCTGCGATTTCACCGAATGCCCCGAAAATGTCATAATCGGCAAGGACACAAGATTTGCAAAGAGCGGATATAAATATGCGGGTGCACCCTTTGCGTGGTATGTATATCCCGCGGGACTTAAAACTATGGTGCATATGTCCGAGTGTAACGGCAAATTAAAGATGATTTTCACCACAATGGAGTGTCTGCCCACAAAGCATCATCTCGCAAGCTATTCCCACGCCAATATGCGACACCCGTATCTTTCCCACGAGGAGCTTTTCACAAGACTTGCGAAATTCGGTGTAACTCAGCATTATGCAATCTGCAAGGGCGACTATATGGATGAGCTTGAGCAGTTCGCAAAAATTGCGGGAATAGAATACGAAAGAATCTGATTTCTGCGGACTGTCCGCTACTATTAAATAAACGCAAAAAATAACGTGTACCCCAAACCAAGGATACACGTTAAAATTTTATATCTTGCTAATATATATTAGTTACACTCAGCCACAAGCGGACCTGCAAGCTCGGAAAGATAGAAGAGCTTACCGGGCATAGTGGGCATAAATGTGGAAGTGATATTCATATCGGGGCCGTAGTGAAGAGTTGTGAGGAAGCTCATACCCTGCCACTGCATACCTCTGCCGAGAGTACCGTCGCATCCGCCGATGATGTAGTCAGCCTTGAGGAAGAGGCCGGGGCCGATTGTGTTTGCACGGCAAGGAACGAGAGTTGTACGGCTCTTGAAGCTTGTGAGTGCGTTCTGCTCGATTGTGAGGGGATGAAGCTTTGCGCCTATTCTGTAGTTCTGTGCCTTCCATTCCTCAACGCTTGCGAACTCGTCTGCAAACTGAGGCTCCCAGAATGCGATGTGGCACATTCTTCCGATACCGAATACAAGAACGAGCTTTGCGCCCTCAGCTTTAAGAGCGGCAATCTTTTCGGGATATGTGGGAAGATTTGTCTTTGTAGCGAAGTTTCTCTGTGCGGGGGGAACGGTATTTTCGCCGAGCTTGTCAAAGAAAGCCTGCTTCATGCTGTATTCGAAGGAGGCGGGATTTGTGTTGTCAAGTGTGTTGCCGTCGGCATCAGACCATTCGTCCATATTGAAGGTGTAAACATGGTCGCACTTTACGTTCCAAGCGTTGAGGAAGTAAACAGCCCACTTGTACATACCCATAGGACCTACGGGAAGGATAAGCGCAATTTTCTTGCCGTCCTCCTTTGCCTTCTTGATTTCGTTTGCGATTTCGTGGCCCATAAGAGTATCGAATTCATAGATGTTTTCGCATTCTACGGGATTAAAATCCTTGTGCCAGAAGTCCTCACGGGCAACGCCCTTATCACAGCAGGCATCGATTTTTGCAAGGTCCCATCCCTTGGGATAGAAGTTTTCGAGAAGGCTTCCTTCTACGGTTGATAAAAAGTTCATTGTTGCTCCTTTCGTCGCAAATGCAAAATGCAAAGTGTAAAATGCAAAATGCGGAATTGCGCTTTGTTTCCGTGGTGAATTTATCAGAATGCTGAAATCTCTGATGACGAAAACTTTATTTAATTTTTATTAGTTTGAATTAAAGATTTTTAAAATCGAATCTGACGCTTGTCTTATACTCCTTAAACGGCTCAAGCTTAACATAAGCATTATTCTTGCCGATATTCGCTCCGCCGTATCTTGTTGTTCTCGGCTCAAGACCGATTACGTATTCACTCTCGCCGAGCATCTTCCACATTACGAAGTCGGGGAGGGTGTCTTTTTTGTAGGTGATGTATGCACCGATGCCGTTGTTTTCCATACCGACAGTTACAACTTCGCTGTCGTAGTCAACGCTGATGCATTCCTCCTCCTTGCCGTGGATGGGAGCGGACATTTCGCAGTGCTCCTCGGGAATATTCACAAGCCTTGTGGTTTCGGAAACCATGGGATATCCGAAGTTGCAGTGATAGCAAAGGGTGATATCCTCCGTGTTGAAGCCCTCGTTTATAAGGGTGTCCTCAACGGTGATGGAATCCTCGAAAAGCTTTGCGGTGATTGTTCTCTTCAGAACAAAATTGTCACCGAAAACGCAGGACTCACGCATCTCGCCCGAGACCTTCATAACATATTCGTCGCCCACGAAGTCCGCAAAAACGGAAACCTTTTCGGCAGGTGTGTTGGCAATTCTTCCGTGAAGCCCGTACTCACCCACGGGACCGCCTATATTGCGAAGTCCGCAGGTTGTGAGAAGCCCACCGAAGAAGCCGTGAAGCCAGTTCTTGCCGTCCTTTTCATAATAGGTCGGCGCAGTGATTCCCGTCTTGGAAATCCACGCAATCGGAGTACACATAAACTCCGCATTTGCGATATCCATACATCTGTCGGGAAGCACGGTAAATCTCAATTTGCCGGTACATATCTCAATGGCACGCACGCCCTTCATCTTACCGTCGTTAAAGGTAAAATCGCGTACACCGCCGAGCTGGGAGATGGAGCCGACGCACTTTAGAATGTCTTGTTTTGTCATATAACTCCTTTGTTTAGTGAAGAATGAATAGTGAATAGTGAATAGTTGAGGTTAATTTGCTTCGCAAATTTTCGTTACAATTAAATTGAAGAAAACCGCAGGTTTTCAACATTAACTATTCACTAAGACCGTGGGCGGTCTGACTTCACTTTTCACTATTCACTTTTAGAACGGAAAATACTCCTTCTTCATCTCCTCCGTAAGCTGTGTGCCGTATTCGCAAACCTCGAACGCCTCTGCGTATCTTATCTTGCTGCCGCGTTCCTCACCGTATTTTTCGATAAGCTCTTTTCTGAAGCGTGCGGCGGTTTTTGCAAATCTTACGGCGTAGCCCTTGCTCTTGGATGCCATGATTTCTTCGTCTGTGGTTTCGGATGTGATGTTCATGCCCTTGAGCCATTCGAAGCGCTCCTTGGGGTTTTCGGGTACCTGATCCTCTTCACCGTGGGTGTAGGGAAGCCATTCGTATACCTGGGATACATTGAGGTCTGCAATTGTGAGCTTGGTGTCGATTTCGTCGTCGGCATCAATTACGATGTCACCGCTGAAGGCGGGATTCTTGAAGCTGTCCTCGTTGTAGAGGATAACGGGCATCTCCTTCATTGCGGGAACCTCGGGGCAGGTGTGAGGTACGATGAGAAGGTAGGATGCATCCTGAACAAGCTGTCCCGATGCTCTGTGGTCTGCGTGGTAGTCATTGGGTCTGTGTGCTATTACGATATCGGGTGCGAACTCTCTTATGTATCTTACGAGCTTAAAGCGGGTTTCGAGGTCTGCCATAAGTGTGCAGTCGTCAATGTCCCATACGTCGTATGTGATACCGAGAAGCTTTTCAACAGCCTTGGATTCGCCGTATCTTCTCTTGCTTGTTTCCTCGGGAGTCATCTTGTGGTGACCGCCGTTGCCGTTACACATACTCAGGAACTTTACCTCGTGTCCGAGCTTTACATACTTGTGAGCAATCGCTCCGCATCTGAATTCGTTGTCGTCCTGATGAGCGCCGATCATGAGAATTTTCATGGTGGGGGTTTCCTTTCGTTATAATATAAAATCATTTATCATTTTTTGTGCGAATATGCCGTAACTTTTCAGAAAATCATTGACATTCACACAATTATATTATAAAATATATAAAGAAAAATGTCTTTATCAATATTCCCGATAGATTTATCATTTCTTCCGATGAAACGAAAAAATCCTGTTTTACGGATGTAAAATTCAGCAAAGGAGAGCTTTTTGTGAAGTCCCTTATAAAACCCAATACCTCACTTAAAATAGACGGATTCCATACGGTATACTATTTCGAATTCGGTAAGCAGTTCAGCCATCCGCCGGAAAGGCACGACAGCTGGGAAATGGTTTATGTCGATAAAGGAAACATAATAGCGGTAACCGACGGCGTGGGCTGTCCTCTCTTGCAGGGGCAGGCAATCTTTCACGAGCCGGGCGAGATTCACGCTCATATTTCCGATAACGAGGTGGCAAACAATATGCTTGTCATCACCTTTACCTGCCACAGCGAGGCCATGGAATTCTTCCGCAAGAAAACCTTTACTCTCGATAAAACCGCCAAAACTCTGCTGTCCCTCTTTACAGACGAGGCAAAGGCTGCCATGGGGAAAATCCCGAGCGAATACACCGACAGACGACCGCTTGACTTCTCCCACGAGGAATTCGGCGCTTCCCAGCTTATGGAGTCCCATTTTACAGAGCTTCTTATAAAGCTCATCCGAAGCGGCACCGAGCTTGCGGGCAAAATTTCATCCAATGCGGAGAGCAGAACAATTGCCAAAAACTCCATTGTCGAGCTTATCTGCGACTATATGCAGGCGAGCCTTGACAGAAATCTCTCGCTGGAGTGCCTTTGCAACCACTTCTTTATAGGCAAATCACAGCTGAGCGCAATGTTCCGTGAAAAGACGGGCAGGAGTCCCATGCAGTACTACGCCGACCTTAAAATCACCGAGGCGAAAAAGCTTCTTCGTGAGGACAACCTTTCCGTCAGTCAGATAACCGATGCACTCGGATATTCGGGGATACACAACTTCTCAAGAGCCTTCAAGAAATCCACGGGATTTTCGCCTACGGAATATAAGAAGAGTATACTGTAAATCAGCCGAACAAAAAAGCAAAAGAAATACCGACAGCATAAAAATCCGGTGCTGTCGGCAAATTTTTTTGAAATGCATAATGCATAATGCATAATCGAGGTTGAAAACCTGTGGTTTTCTTCGATTGATTTAATTTATTGATGATGCGGAATCAGAGGTTGAAGTCTATGCAAACGCTCTTTTCTGCTACGGCGTGCATATGAGCCTTTACTACGTCGCAGTGGTAAGCGTCGTTCTGGTATACGTCCAGCATTTCCTCGTTTTCAAGTACAACGGAAAGGTATACGTCGAAGGAGCGGGGAGAGTGGAGGAAATCTGTGCCTACCTCGATTTCCTTGATGTAGTCGATGTTGTCCTTCATGGAGAGAAGAACCTCGGCTGCCTTCTTGCAGTTTTCTGCGCTTACGTCCTTGAGCTTGAAGCATACTACGTGTTTAATCATTTTTGCAATCCTCCTAATTTATATTAGTCTATATAGTGAATTCGTCGTTCCATTCAATATAAGGATTCTCATCCTTGTCAAACTGAATTTTAAGAACAACATAGCTTGATTTTGTATAGTAATCAATAGTGTCGTCATTTACGGAAACGCCGAGCGCAAGGCTCTTGTAGCACCATCTGTCGCCGAAATAGAGGTACTCGGTCTTGCCGTCCTTCTCCACGGGAAGAACAAAGGCGGGCTGAGAAACAAAGGTGTCCTCGTTGCCGAATTTTTCAAGGTCGCGCCAGTTGTCCGCAATCTCAAAGGAGCGCGAATACTTGCCCTGATTGGGCGCCCATCCCGAGCACCAGGAGTTGAGCATATAGTATTCTCCGTTTCTCTTAAATACCGCCGGAGCTTCTCTGTACTCACCCTGCCAGAAATTGCCGCAGAACTTGTCGAGATTCATAAAGTCGGAGCTGAGTCTGTAAACGTGGGTGTCGGCATTGTCACGGGAAGCGGAAATAAAGTAGGCTCTGCCGTCGTCGTCAAGGAAAAGAGTGCAGTCTCTTGAGTCCTCACCGTAGGGCTTGAAGGTGCCGTGGTATACAAAATCGCCGTCCGGCGTATCACAGCTTGCAACGCAGACTGCGGCACAGTGGTAGTCGATACCGTTTTCAAAGTGTGCCCACATAACGAATTTCTTCGTTTTTTCATTGTAAAGCACCTTGGGACGCTCAATGTTGACCTTTCCGCCCTTCTCGTTCGTGAGGTAAAGCTTGGTTCTTACTCGGTATTCCTCGGTTTTTGAATCCTGCGTGAGAATGTTGTTTCTGAATTCCCAGTTCATAAGATCCTTCGAGCGGTAGCAGGAAACGTAATTTTTGTCCGTTCTGTTTTCGCCGTACCAGTAGTAGTAGCCGTCGTGATTTATGATATATCCGCCGTGCGCCTGAATGGAGTTGCCGTCCGTGTCAAGCCAGGGGGTGCCGTTTTTGTATGATGTCATAATTTGCTCCTTTTCGGATGACTTTTTGATGATTATAACATAGGTTTTGGAATTTTGCAAGGGGTTTGAATAAAAAAAGCAAAGAATGACATCCGCTCATCTTTTTCAAATCTATTGACATTTCCCTTCATTTATAGTATAATTACAAATAATAATGTCCTCATTGGTGCCGTTTTGATTCGGTGCATATCAAGAGGACAATCTCACAATAACTAATATTCATTAGGAGAAAAAATGAGCGATAAGGATTTACTTCAAAAGCATAATTTCAAATTCCAGAAGAAATACGGACAGAATTTTCTGTATGACCCCAAAATTCCCGCAAAAATAGCTGAAAACTGTACCGAGAGCGAGTTCCCCGAGGACGGCAAAAAGCAGGAGGTCATCGTGGAAATAGGACCGGGTGCGGGCATTCTCACCAAGGAGCTTGCAAAGAGATTCCATCGTGTTTCCGCAGTTGAAATAGACGAAAATCTCATTCCCATCCTCGCAGAATCCCTTGCCGATTTCGATAATGTCACGGTCACCAACAAGGACATTATGCAGGTCGACCTTCCCGAATTCGTAAAGGAGATAACCGAGGACGGCAAATATCCCGTTTCCGTGTGCGCTAATCTTCCGTACTACATCACAACACCCGTAATTATGAAGCTCATCGAGGAATGCTGCGGCTTCGGTTACATCACGGTTATGGTGCAGAAGGAGGTCGCAAGAAGACTCTGTGCAAAGCCCGAATCCGCTGATTACGGCTCAATCACGGCAGAAATAGGTCTTTACGGTGGTGCGGTCAAGCTCTTTGATGTTCCCGCGGGATGCTTCAATCCAAGACCCAAGGTTGACTCCGCTGTTGTCAGAATCAAGCTCGAGCAGCCGGAAAAATACCCGAAGGCAGATGCAAGAAACGCAAGCATTCTCATAAAGGCAGCCTTCGGTCAGAGAAGAAAAACTCTGGTCAATGCCCTTTCGGGACTTGCGGGCAAAATCAAAACAACCGACAAGAACGAGCTTGCGGAAATCATCTCGCAGACCCTCGGTGTTCCGGGCGATGTCAGAGGTGAAAAGCTTACCGCAGATCAGTTTGTGACTCTTGCAAGGGCGCTGTTCTGATTCTGTGACAGATTTACCTTTATATGCATAATATAGTAAAGGCGAATACTTATATTGCTAATATATATTAGGAGTAAAACGCTATGACAATGGTACTTTTAACCGCCCTCGGTGTCGGAGGTGCAACCATCTTCGGTGCAGTTGTGGGCTTCTTCTTCAAAAACATCTCGCATAAGTTCAGCGATATCGTGCTGTCCTTTGCGGCGGGCGTAATGCTTGCGGCGGCGGTGCTCGGACTTGTGCTTCCGTCCCTTGAATACGGCGGGAAATACGGAATACTTATGACAATTGCGGGTATTTTTACAGGTGCGCTTGCACTTAATGCGATTGATAAGCTTGTGCCGCATCTTCATAAGCTTGCGGGCGTTTCGGTGGATGACGGCAATAAGGCTATGGAATCCAACATCAGTAAGGTAATTCTTTTTGTAACCGCAATTGCGATACACAATCTTCCCGAGGGTATTGCCGCAGGTGTCGGCTTCGGCTCAGGTGATATTTCGCAGGCATTCACCATTGCCGCAGGTATTGCACTTCAGAATATCCCCGAGGGTATGGTCATTATAGGCCCTATGCTTGCGGCGGGAATTTCCCCTGCGAGAACCTTTATATGTGCTATGATTACGGGACTTGTCGAGGTTGTCGGCACGTTCATCGGCTACTTTGCGGTAAGCGTTTCGACGGCGATTCTTCCCTTCGCACTTGCCTTTGCGGGCGGTACGATGCTTTATGTAATCAGCGACGAAATGATTCCCGAAACCCACGCCCACGGAAGCGAGCGCGGTGCGACCTATGCACTGCTTGTCGGCTTCTGTCTGATGCTTGTATTTGATGTGCTTCTTGGCTAATATTTATTAAGTAAAACAAAAGGAGAATCGGATGCCCTCTGCCACAAATTCGTCTCTTATGAGGCTTAAGAACGAAAAGACAATACTGTCGCTGATAAACAAAGCCCCCATATCCCGAGCGGACATCGCCAAGAGAACGGGACTTACCAAGGCAGCGGTAACAATAATCACCGAGGACCTTCTTTCCAGAGGAATAATCCGCGAGGAAAAGTCGGAGGAGGCTATCCGTGTCGGCAGAACGCCCATACTTCTGAAGCTGTGCGGAGATGCTCTTTATTTTGTCGGTGTTAATATAAAAAGAACGGGCATATACGTCGGCATATGCAATCTGTGCGGTGAGGTTCTTTCAGAGGAAAAATTCGGTATAGATTTGCCGGTTGAATCTCTTGTGAGAATAGCGGAGGTTATCCGATCGATGACAAAAAATCTCGGTCTTTCCGAGGATAAGATATACAAAATTTCCGTAGTGACTCCGGGTCCCGTTGACAGCGAGCGGGGAGTAATACTGAATCCTCCGAATTTCAGGTCGTGGCACGGAGTAAATGTTACGGAGCGACTCTCGGGCAGTCTCGGAATTCCCGTTATGCTTTCCAACGTATCCACGGCAACCGCGGTTTCCGAAAGGTACTTCGGCTCTGCGGAAAAGGACGGAGGCTTCGTCGCACTTCTTGTTGACGAGGGCATCGGCTCGGGCATAATGCTGGGAGATAAGCTTTTCAAGGGCTCCTGCGAGATAGGACACATCACGGTGAAATTCGACGGAGAAAAGTGCGAATGCGGTAACAGCGGATGCCTTGAAAAATACGCCTCCGTACCGAACATCCTCAAGGGCTCGCCCTATAAAAGCTGGAGCGAATGCGTAAACGCGAAGGACGGGGAGATAATGTCAAGGGAGGCGGAGTATCTTTCCTCTGCAATCGTGACTGTAAACAACATTTTCGACCTTGAGCGTGCCGTGCTGTGCGGAGACATATCGGAGAACTCGCAGTTCTTTACTACTCTTGTGGAAAGCAAGACGAGGGAGAAGATGATTCTGAAGAAGGATTTCCGTGTAATCGGCGGCACGGTGAAGTCCGCAATTCTTGTTCCCTGTGCTATGGGAGTTTATGATTTTTTGAGTTGAATTTATGATTGGTTTTTGGGATTCCTTTTTTGGGGTCCCTTTTTTAATGTAAAATTGGGATTTAGTGGACAGTGGACAGTGGACAGGGGACAGGGATAGTTGATTCCTTCGGAATCTTCATTTTATTAAATTCAAATTGGAATTTATCGCTTTGTTGTTGGCATTCGCTGACTTGCCTCGCCCATTGGGAGATGTGGCACGGCAACGCCGTGACGGAGAGGGACGGCGGGAATCACAACGATTACAATCTACACAATTGTTAGAGGGCAATCACAAGGTTCCACCCTTGTAAGGCGCCCTCCGAGAGGGAGCTGTCGCCGTAGGCGACTGAGGGAG